>DAOVSY010000013.1 GCA_030633365.1 Spirochaetaceae bacterium
AAACTGGTTATATAACAGATAAAGAGTGGGCTGAAATAAAGAAAACCGGAGAAGTTGGAGATTATCTGGGTGTACACTACAATATTAAAGGCGAGGTTCTGGATATTAGCATAAACAAGCGCTTAATTGGAAATAATCCTGAGGATCTGAAAGATGTGTCAAACAGAGTTGCAATTGCAGGAGATCAAAGAAAGGCCGAAGCAATTCTGGGAGCAATTAACGGCCGGTTTTTTAATACCCTTATTACAGATAATTTTACGGCAGCACGGATTTTGGAAATTAAATAATATTAATATTTTTGGGCGTTGCCCTGTGTAGGGGCAAAAAATCTTTTGCCCCTACACAGGGCCGGGCTATACGCTGCAATTCCTCGCGGATTTGATTACATAGAGCACATTTTGATTTTTTGAAATTCATTTGGGTGCGATAAATTGCGCCCCTACGGGAATGATCCAAACGGATACATACATTCACGCTGTGGGATTTTCGCTGCTATCCCTAACGTTTTTTGTTTAACTGGATCACATTTTAATTTACTGGGTACAGACGCCCAATTTGGGCGTCTCTACGGGGCACTGGATACGCAGGCATATGCGGAATGATTGTGTATGGACTCAAAATTTTCCACTTCTACCTGAAAACTTTCTATTCTGGAATCTTTTCGCAGACGGAGAGCTGCTTCTCTGGCTGAATCTTCGACAAAGCGCGGGTTTTCATAGGCAGTTTCTGTAACATGCTTTTCATCAACCCGTTTTAAAAGGGTATAGAGTGGAGAAGATGCAGAATCTTCTGCTATCTGAACCAGTTCTTCAACCCATATAAGATGTTTGGATACAACTTCCATTTTGATTGTACCACGCTGGCTGTGTGCTCCATACTTACTTATTTCCTTTGAACAGGGACACAGATTAGTAACTGGAACCTCCACGATTAGTTTTAGATTCAAGGTATCACTTTTCTCTGCCAAAAGATGGCATTTATATTCCATAAGACTGGATATTCCGGAAACCGGAGCTTCTTTACGAATAAAATATGGGTAGGAAATCTCCAGATGGGCCGTTTTACATTCAAATGATTTATGCATATCATCCAGAATTTTTTCCAGACTTTCAGGATGAAGATCAACTGTATGCCTCTCCAGAACCTCTACAAACCTGCTCATGTGAGTGCCCCTGTAATGATGAGGTAAATCTACAAACATTTTGATATTTGCAACAGTATGTTGAGAACCCTTGGTTTTATCCATTACTGTCATAGGATAATTCAGATCCCTGACACCAACTTTTTTGATAGCTACTTCTCTTTTATCCGCCTCGTTCTGAACATCTGACATCATAGGATCTGGTCTCCCCTGTAAACAACAAAATTTGTTTCTGTTTCATTTAATTTAAGCTGGTAAAGTTCAAAATTATCCCCTTTTAAGGGAGCCTTAATTTCATTCCATATCCACTGAACTAGATTCTCTGATGAAGACTGAGGAACAATATCATTAAGATATTTATGATCAAATCTGTCTATTACCTTTTCTTTTACTATTGATTTAATTATACCATAATCCAGAATCATCCCTTCTTTACCGGGTGTTCCCTGTATAGTTACTTCCAATTTGTAAGTGTGCCCGTGTAAAGCTTCACATTTTCCATGATATTCCACTAAATTGTGAGCGGAATCAAATTTAAAAACCTTTGTTAAGAACATTTTCATGGGTATAAAGTATAAATTGATAACTGTTTGGTCAAGGTAATCTTACATTTAAAAGGTATCTGAACAGATAAAATATTGTAAAGACAGCTGTAATCGATATTATTGGAATTTTCCAGTAAAACCGTCTGTAAAGAAAGATCATAGCTGCAAGAAGAAAAATTAAAGTTGAGGCAATAAAATGGATATAATAAAGAAGAATTAAATATCCAATAAAAAGAGCCAGGGTCAGCGGAAGACTTCTTTGATTATTTTCTTCATCCTGTTCTACTTCTGTTAATTTCTTTTTTTTCTGACTATGAACCAGACTGGAAATAAGATAATAGGTGCTTAGTAAAATAAGCAGTAATGAAACAACACCGGGAAAGAGGCCAGGACTAAGAGCTATATTTCCTCTTGTGGGTAGTGATATGCTGTATAATAAGCTGGCAACCCCCATAAGAATAAGCAGCAGTGTAAAAATAAGCTCTTTTTTAGCCATGAACCTCTCTCCCATTATGATTACTTAATTTCGGGGTATATCAAAATCTGCAGGAGATTTTGCAGCTACACCAGCATCCTGAAGCAGCCATGTAGTAGTGGATTTCCAGGTATCAACTTTAGCCCAAAAATCATCCCCAGTCTGACCCATAGTCTGGATATAGTATTTATCTGCAAACTCTTTCCATCTTGGATCTTCAAGTGCATCCATAGCAGCATCTGTCAATGTATCTACAATTGATTCCGGTGTATCTTTATGAACCAGAATCATAACCATTAGTCCCCATGGAAGAACATCCTGAAACTGGGGCTGTAACTGCCCAAGAGCAGGAGCATCATCAAGAAGTTTTTCATTGGAAAGTGTTGCAAGTAGTTTTATAGTTCCAGCTTCATGATCTCCCATTATTGAAATCAGGGGATTAAATGCTACATCAACATGACCGCCAAGAAGAGCGGCCTTAACCTTTCCGCCACCTCCAAATGGCACCATATTAAATTCTGAATCACTGTACTCAGAAAAAAGAAGCCCTGCAACATGTCCAAGAGACCCTGGAGCTGCATAACCTGCAATAATCTTTCCAGGTCTGGATTGTGCATCTGCTATTAACTCTTCCAGACTATTCCAGGGTGCATCTGCCTTTACATAACAGGTAGGTGTAAGACTGGAGACAAGAATAATAGGCTGAAAATCGGATACATCCATATCTGAAAGCCCCATAACATTCCATACACCAGCAGCTTCAGTAGTTGTAATTAAAATAGAATAACCATCGGCTGGTTTATTCATTATATACTGGCTTCCTATTGCACCACTGGCACCAGCCTTATTCTGTATAATAATATTGGAACCACCAAGACGTTCCTCCAAAAGAGGCATAAAATTACGTCCTATATTATCTGTTAATCCACCTGCTCCCCATGTTATAACTGCTTCAATCTCCCTTTCAGGATAATTCTCTACTACCACTTCCTTTTCTGCAGTAGCAAAAAGAGCCATACTAAGCATCAATATCATTAGAAAAACAATACCAATTTTTTTTACATTAACCATAAATCCTCCACCTAAAAAATATTTTTATCTTACTTTTTTATCAAAAGTAAGGATGTTCCTTATTTTATTTATTCCTGATGATTTTATTTTTTTAAAAACAGGTATCTGATCAAGAATCTGAAATAATGCAAGGGCAAAAATAACGACGGCTATAGGTCTTGTCATCAATTTTCCAAGAATATCACCATCAGATATCATGGAGACTCTGCGAAGTTCCCCATCTGCCATAGCTCCCAAAACAAGACCTATCACAACAGGTCCAATTGGGAATTTTATTGTTTTAAAGAAATAACCTAAAATTCCTGTAGCAACCATTAAAACAATATCAAATGGTGAATTTCGAATAGCATAGGCTCCAACAAAACATAGAACCGATACAATTGGCATAAGGGTTTCCGGTCTTATAGTAAGTATCTTTAAAAAATACTTTGTTACAAATAATCCTATAAACAAGAAAAGAAAATTTGCCATAAAAAGTAAAATAACAATAAACCAGAAAAGATCCGGACTGTTTACCATTAGCATGGGGCCAGGCTGCAGTCCATGAACAATAAAAGCTCCCATCATTACAGCTGTTACTGCATCTCCAGGAATACCCAAAGTAAGAAGGGGTATCATTGTTCCACCAATCATAGCATTGTTTGCTACTTCAGGTGCAACAACACCCTCATAAGCACCTTCACCAAATGGTACTTCAGGGTTTTTAACTCTCTTTTTTGCATTATCATATGCAAGAAAAGATGCAATAGTTCCTCCCACACCAGGAAGAGCTCCAATCCAGGCTCCAATTACTGAAGATCTAAGAATAACAGGGAGCATCTTTATAAAAGTACTCATTTTCGGGATTACCTGTCCAAGCTGCTTTATTATCTTATGTTTATGGGAAGGAGTGCGCATCTGAACAATTACTTCAGACAAGCCAAAGAAACCAATCAAACTGGGTATTAATCCTATACCTGATAACAATTCAATACTGCCGAATGTAAACCGGGGAATCCCGTAAAAAGGATCCATTCCTACAGTGGAAAGTAATAAACCTATCAAACCTGCAATAATTGCTTTTACAAAAGATCCTTCAGAAAGATTTCCTATGGTAATTAATCCAAGAGTTATTAATCCAAGATACTCAAAAGGACCGAAACTCAATGCTATCTTTGATATGGGAGGTGCAAGTGTGGCAAGGAAGAATAATCCGATAAGCCCTCCAATAAAAGAACCAATACGAGCCAGGCCCAGAGCCATTGCGGCTTTCCCCTGTTTTGCAAGAGGATAACCATCAAAACCTGTACATATAGAAGAGGGAGCTCCTGGAATATTCAAAAGAACAGCAGAGATTGAGCCTCCAAAAACACCTCCTGCATAAACTCCAATAATCATTGCAAGGGCATATTCCATGGACCATCCAAAGGTCAGGGAAACCAACAATGCTGTAGCCATCGTAACAGATAATCCAGGTAAAGCTCCAATAAGAACACCTGAAAGGCTTCCCAGAGCTGTTAGTAATATTACATTTATATCCAATGCGTTAGTTAACGCTTCTGCAAACATCCAACTATCTCCATATCTATGAACCAATATATACTTGCGGCAGTATATCATCAAAGTGTTTCTATGTATAGATACTTATTTAATCTTTTTAAATCCGGATATTTCTAACACAACAATAAGATTTTATTCTATTAGCCTGTTGACCAAGTTATTCTCTTTCTATATTGTACCCTAACAAGTGTTTCTACTTATAGATACATCAAACAGATAAACAGAGGTTGAGCAGGACCTCCAGTCAGTGGGATTATAATTAGAAAAAGACTGACTCAAGGAACAAAAATGGAAAAACAAAAGAACAACCTGATTATTCGTACAGTTACAGGTGAGCGATTTACACCTTACTCTCTTGCAAGAAAACTTAATGCAAAAGCAATTCTTGAATCTGCATCTTTTGATCAGGGAAAATCAAGATATTCAATTCTTCTAATTAAAGAAGCCTTTAGGGTGGTTCAACAGAATAATGATATCTATATGGAAGTAAATAGCACAAGAAAAAATATAAAAAGTTCAGCTGCTGATATTCTTTCTATTTTGCTTTATTTTGCAGATCAGCATCCCAAAAAAAACAGTGACTACCCTATACCAACAGGAGGTATAGGATTTCTTTCTTATGAATTCGCATCAAACTGCGATACAATCATTTTTACTAATAAAAAAGATAATCTGGATCTTCCGGATGCATGCTTTATTTTTGGAAATATCTATATAATTTTTGATCACTTTACAGACAAACTCCATATAATAGGGGTTAATTATACAGAATCAACAATTGATATAATTAAAGAATTAGATCTTATAGAAGAGCAGTTGAATGATTTAAATTTCAATTATCTTAATAATCAGGTATTAGAATATCCTGCAGAAGTAATTACTCCAGAGAAAGAAAAAGAAGAGTTTATAAAGGGCGTAGGTATAGTAAAGGATGAAATAATAAAAGGTAATCTTCTACAGGGGGTTCTTTCCAGACGAATTACTGTAAAAACAGAAATGTCTGCAATTGAGGCCTATAAAAACCTTCGGTCTGTCAATCCATCCCCATATATGTTCTATCTTGATTTTGGAGAGTATCAACTGTTTGGAGCATCTCCCGAAGCTCATGTTCAGATAAAAAATGAAACAGCAGTAATTAATCCCATTGCCGGCACCAGACGAAGAGGAAAAAACGAGGAAGAAGACAGACTCCTGGCAGAAGAACTATTAAATGATGAAAAAGAAAAAGCTGAACATCTAATGCTTGTAGACCTGGCAAGAAATGATCTGGGGCGCGTTTCTAATACAGGAAGTGTTATGGTAAAAGATTATATGAAAGTAAAAAAATTCTCCCATGTTATGCATATTACATCTAAAGTCGAAGGAAAACTTAAAAAAGGACTAACAGGTATGGATGCTATTAAAGCAACTTTTCCTGCAGGTACAGTCTCTGGGGCTCCAAAAATTAAAGCAATTGAAATTATTGATAAAATTGAAAAAAAACCACGGCGATTCTATGCAGGACTGGTAGGATACATTGAAACCGGCGGAGATCTGGATACATGTATAACAATTAGAAGTGCTCTCAAAAAGGATGGATTTCTCTATCTTCAGGCAGGAGCAGGTATTGTTTATGATTCATCTGCGTTGCGGGAATATGAAGAAACAGGTGAGAAACTTGAAGCATTGGCCGTAGCCATAGGAGTGGATATTTAAGATGTACTTAATTATTGATAACTACGATTCATTTACTTATAACATTTTCCAGTATATGTCTGAGTTAACAGATAAAGAGATAAAAGTGGTCCGAAATAACAGGATTAAAATTGAGGAAATTGAAAATTTAGATCCTGATGGAATTATCATTTCTCCAGGCCCGGGACGCCCGGTCGATGCAGGAATATCACTGAATGTTGTTAAACATTTTGCAGGGGAAATACCTATTCTCGGAGTCTGCCTTGGTCATCAGGTTATAGGGGAGGCATTTGGGGCTAAGATTGTACAGGCAGAACATATTGTACATGGAAAAACTGAAAATATGACACTGGATGGAAAAGGACTTTTTAGAACCCTGGGTGAAAAAGAAATTTTTACACGGTATCATTCTCTAATTATTGAACCGGAATCAATTCCTGATTGTCTGGAAATTACTGCAACTGGTATAAATGGAATAATCATGGGAATAAGACATGTAAAATACAATATAGAAAGCGTACAGTTTCATCCTGAATCCATAGGAAGTCCTGCTGGAAAACAAATTTTTGCGAATTTTATCAACTATAGACGGGAACCATTCCCTGTAAAACAAATTCTTACCAAAATAATAGATGGCAAAAACCTCACTTTTGAAGAAGCTGAGGGGTTTATGACAGAATTAACAGAGGGAGAACTAAATAACTCTCAGATTGCAGCTTTTTTAATATCTTTAAACAGTAAAGGAATTACAGGAATTGAAATAGCAGGTTGTGCTTCTGCACTTCAGAAAAAAAGAACAGCCATAGAACCTTCAACACCCGTTCTGGATACTTGCGGAACAGGAGGAGACGGTCTTGGAACTTTCAACATATCATCTTTCTCAGCTTTGATTGCTGCAAGCTGCGGAGCATCTGTAGCAAAACATGGAAACAGGGCTGTCAGCTCACTAAGCGGTAGTGCCGAATTTTATTCCGAACTTGGCCTGGATATTACACTCTCTCCTTCAAATGCAAAAAAATTACTGACAAAAACCAATTTTACATTTCTATTTGCTCCAACCTATCATGGAGCAATGAGATATGCAGCTCCGGTTAGAAAGGAACTTGGTATGAAAACCATAATGAACCTGCTGGGACCCTTGGTTAATCCTGCAGGAGCTGAGTACCAGATTATTGGTGTTTATGCCGATGAATACTGCATCCCAGTAGCTGAAGCTGCCAGGTTACTTGGAATTAAAAAAGCTGCCATAGTTCATGGCTTTGATGGTCTTGATGAAATTTCTGTAACAGGCCCTTCACGTATTGTCCTTCTGGAAGAAGATGGAACTATTTCCGATTCCATCTTTAATCCCGATGATCATAGCATCCCCCTTTATAATCTGTCAGAACTTAAAGGGGGGAATGGGTCTATAAATGCCGCTATGGCCAGAGAGATCCTGGGGGGGAGTGGAAGTGAAGCAATCAGGGATGCATCTGCCCTGAATGCAGGAGCAGGACTTTATCTTTATGGTGTTGCTGATTCTATACAGGATGGTTATGAAATGGCGCTTGAGGCTCTAAAAAGCGGTAAAGTGGCAAAAAAGATTGAAGAAATTATCAATGTTACCAAAGGAATGAACCTGTGAACTCTAAAAAAGATATCAGATCAGAAATTGTAGCAATGAGAAAGAAATCAGTCTTAATAGAAGGTTTTGGGCAGAGATTAAAAATACCGGAATTAAGAGAAGTTCCCCTGGTTCCTTTTCCAAAAAAGCCTGTACTAATTTGCGAGATAAAAAGGAGATCCCCCTCAAAAGGTCCTATTGGAGCTATTGATGACCCGATTAAACAGGCAGGTCTTTATATAGACGGCGGTGCAGATGTAATATCAATTCTTACAGAAAAACAATATTTTAACGGATCTCTTGAAGATCTAATCAATGTAAAAAAAAGATATCCTGAACAGGCAGTTTTAAGAAAAGATTTCCTTTACTCGCTGGAAGATATTGAGATCTCCTATAGGGCCGGAGCTGATGTTGTATTACTAATTGCTTCTATCCTGGAAAAAATAGAAATTTTACAAATGTATAAACGGACCAAAAAACTGGGAATGGAAGCCCTTATTGAAGTTCATAACAAAGAGGATATAGAAAAAGTTGCAGATTTCAGACCAGAACTTGTTGGGATTAATTCAAGGGACTTACGTACATTTACTATAGATCTTACATTACCTCTCAAAATAAAACAGGATATTACATGGAACACCCAGCTTATATTTGAATCTGGAATACGGTATGAAGAAGATGCAGAGTTTGCACTCTCCTCAGGTTTTAACGGTATCCTTGTAGGAGAGTCGGTAGTTAAAAATCCAAATCTTGTTTCAGAACTCAAACAGACGATACTGAAGGAGAAAGCCGGTAATTTCTGGGAGAGATTATATGGTGGAAAAAAGAAGCGACCCTTAATTAAAATCTGCGGACTAACTATAAATGAGGATGTAAAAAAAGCAGATGATCTGGGAGCTGATATACTGGGCTTTATACTTGCAGAATCTCCAAGACAGGCGGATCTTTCATTTATTAGAAAGCTTCCCCCTACAAAAGCTCTGAAAGCAGGAGTTGTTGTTCTTAAATCTCAGGGACAGAAACTACCGAGGCCTATAACACAGCTGATACTTGATGGGAAACTGGATGTGATCCAGTTCCACGGCAATGAGGATCCCAGGGAATGCTCCTCCATAGCATACCCATATTACAAAGCTGTCAGAATAAAGAACTCTGAAGATGTAAAAAAAATTGACAATTTCAGGTCACCAAGAGTCCTTATTGATGCTTTTTCAAGTACCAGTTATGGAGGAACAGGAAAACAGATAGACAAAAACCTCATTAGTGAAGTAAAGAAAAAACATGTGTTATGGCTGGCCGGAGGAATTAGTCCGGACAATGTAAGGGAGCTGATACTGGAATTCAATCCTGAACTGATTGATGTATCGAGCAAACTTGAGAAATCTCCCGGAATAAAAGATCACAAAAAAATGGAACAATTTTTTAAGGCCAGCAATCAGAGGGGAACCAATGAAGTATAATCAATATTTTGGAGAATTCGGCGGGCGATATGTAGCGGAAGTTTTAAGACCTTCATTGGATACTCTGGAGAAGGAGTACTTAAATATTATTGATAATAAAGATTTCTGGATAGAATATGAAAAGCTGTCTGAAGATTTTACAGGCCGCCCTACACCATTATTATTTGCAGAAAATTCAACAAAAATAATTGGAGGAGCTGCAATATATATAAAACTGGAAGGTCTGGCAAATACCGGTGCTCATAAAATTAATAACGCCCTGGGACAGGCACTCCTGGCAAAACGTATGGGGAAAAAAAGGATTATAGCGGAAACAGGAGCAGGTCAGCACGGTGTAGCAACAGCTGCAGCGTGTGCAAAGTTAGGTCTTCCATGCACAATCTATATGGGAGAAGTGGATATAAAACGACAAAGGCCAAACCTTTTTTTAATGGAACTCTATGGTGCAGAAGTTATTCCAGTAAGTTTTGGAAGCAAAACCCTTAAAGATGCTGTAAATGCAGCACTTATGGACTGGGCAGGATCTTTTGAAGATACCCACTATCTGATTGGAAGTGCTCTGGGACCCTCCCCTTACCCCAGCATGGTAAAAACATTTCAATCAGTTATAGGAAAAGAGGTTGAGAATAAAGTTGCAGAAATGGAATTAGATGTAGAAGCAATGATTGCCTGTGTTGGAGGAGGTTCAAATGCAATTGGATTTTTCTCCCCGTTTCTAAATAAAGATAATCCAAGGCTTATAGGTGTGGAAGCCGGAGGGACAGGCAAAGGGATAGGAGAACATGCCTCAAGAATGACAGGCCAGGGTCAAAAGGGGATTATTCAGGGATATAAAAGTCTCTTCCTTACTAATAAAGACGGGCAGGTTCTGCCTACCCACTCAATATCTGCAGGTCTTGATTACCCTGGAATAGGACCAGAACTGGCCCACTATGGACAAACCGGACGGATTGAGTATACAAGTGCAACAGATTCGGAAGCCCTGGAAGCTTTGAAGTTTTTTGCACAAAATGAAGGGATTCTGTTTGCCCTGGAATCAGCCCATGCAGGTGCAAAAGCTATGCAGCTGGCAGCAGATATGCCAAAGAATAAAGCTGTTATTATCAATATGTCCGGTCGGGGAGATAAAGATATATTTATTACTGCAAAATTACTTACTCCTGATAAATGGATAGATTTTATGCGAAATGAGGTAAATGAATATGAAAAATAGACTTGTTTGTCATTTAATAGCCAATTATCCTGATTTTGATCAATCCCTGAAAATTGCAGAATCCTTTGCTGCAGGAGGTGCGGAAAGTATTGAAATACAGTTCCCTTTCAGTGATCCATCTGCCGATGGTCCCTATATTCTTAAAGCCTGTGATAAAGCTCTTAAGGCAGGATTTACAGTCGAAAAGGGTTTTTCCCTGGTCGAAAAAATAATAAAAAAAACTAAACTTAATGTTTACATAATGAGCTATGCAAACATTCTTCTTACCTGTGGTATTGAAAATTTTGTAAAAAGATCAAAAGCAATTGGAGTTCAGGGACTGATAATTCCAGACCTGACATTAAATAACGATGATGGTCTTTTGAATGCAGGTAGAAAATACGGTATTTCTATAATACCTGTTGTCACACTTACTACACCTTTAAAAAGAGTAGATGAAATACTTGCCCAGAGACCGAAATATATCTATGCAGTTCTACGCAAGGGGATAACAGGTGAATCCACAGTAATTTCAAAAGATAACATTACTTTTCTGAAATATTTATCAGGAAAAGGGGTTAAAATTTTTGGTGGATTTGGAATAAATTCAAGAGAGCAGGTAAAAAAATTATCCCCGCACCTCTATGCATCAGTTGCAGGGACTGTATTTGTAAAAATGATAGACGAAAATGGTAAAGATTTGCCTTTATCTCTTAAAACCCTTGTATCATCTCTGATAGATTCTAAATAGTAGAGGCGGGATTTAAACCAGCCTCGACCTTCCACTCCAATGGAATTTATATTTACAAAAAATATTTAAAAAATACCTTGCGATTTGCAGATGCTTTTATAATACTGTAAGATGGATATGTTGAAAAAAACAAACTAAGGAACCAAATGTGAAACCAGCTTATTCGATTGTTACAATTATTATTGCATTTATTATTAATTTAGCAGGTATGTTTTATAACAATGTTATTATTAATATTATTACCGGATTAACTCTTATTATCATTCTAATTTTTGTAAAAATTAGTCAAAAAGAAGAAATTAAAAGAGATGAAGAAGAATGCCTGAACAAAGATAAAATTGAAAAAGAAACAGAGAACCTTAGAGAAGAAATAAAAATAATTCAAAAGGGAAAAGAAGAGTTAGAGGAAAAATACAAAGAATCAAACAATAATATCCTCATCCTTTATAAACTGTTAACAGGCCTTGATATAACTGCACCTATTATTGATAAACTTTCTACAGTTATTATTAATAAAAGTGAAAAATCTACATTAAATGCTACAGAAAAAATATTTGCAATTGTTGGAGACAGCCAAAATATAAGTAAAGATATACAAATACTTCTTTCCAATATGAATACAGGGGAACACAGTCTTAATCATGAAATGGATAGATTGTTAAGAGAAGTTCAGGATTTTCAGGAAATAGTTGATAATGTGGAACAACTTAAAAAAAGTTATGTTAATGACATGGAAAGTATTGAAAAAACAGTTGTAAATATAAAGGGTCTGGCAGACAGTATTGCAGATATTGCTGATCAAACCAGTATTCTTGCAATAAATGCATCAATTGAAGCAGCCAGAGCAGGAAGTTCCGGTGTAGGATTTGCTGTTATTGCAGGAGAAACACAAAAACTTGCCAGTGATTCCAAGCAAATAACAGAAAAAATAACTTCAGGGATAAAAGATATTGGTGGAACAATTACCAGTTCATTCCAACGCCAGTCAGAAACATTATCAAATACCGTAAACCACCTGCAGGAAACTAAAAAAAGCTTTCAGCAAATGACCTTTGACCTTGCACCTCAAATTAAAAACATAGCATCCTCCGTTGAAAAATCTAAAGATCTTTCAGAATCTGTAACCCAAAGATTAGGGGAAATTACAATGTCATTACAGTATCAGGATGCCACCAGACAAATACTTGAACATATAGTCCAGCTAGTAAAACATATACAACAAGATTTTTTAGCAATTGAACTGCATAAGGAACTTGAATCAGTAGAAAACAGAGAATTGATTAATACAGAAATCCTTGCCAAAGCAAATAAAATTTTCACAGTAAGAGAAGAATGGATAACTCTGGGCCTTGATTTAGAAGAAAGAAAAATTGACGAAGAAAACAAAAAAGTGGAACTACAGGGAGATATTACACTTTTTTAAAGGAATTAAAAGATGGCTAATAAAAAATTAATTGAAATGCTCGAAAATTTTATACCCGGGGATTTAATTAATCAACTTAAGATAGTAGATGAAATTGAGTTACTTCTTACTAAAAAGAGTCTTAAGGAAGCTGAAAAAGAACTCCTTAGCCATGTAGCACAAAAATTTGAACTTCTTATGAAAGCAGGACCCCAGGAAGATATTGTAGCCTCTATAAAAAGTCTTACATCCGCACTCTCTGCAGGAAAACCTAAAGCTGTAAAAAAAATAATATCCGAGGATAATGAACAAGTTGTAATTGAGGATATGGAGATTCTTGCATCCTTCCTCTCTGAAACAAATGAGCATCTTGAAAATATAGAGACAAAAATTGTTTCTTTGGAAAATATAGATGATCCTGAAATTATTAATGAAATTTTTAGATCAATGCATACTATAAAGGGTGTAGCTTCCTTTCTTGGGTTAAATAAAATTAAAGATCTAAGCCATAGTCTTGAAAACCTGCTGGACAATTTACGCGATAATTTAATCTCAATTAACTCAGAATTAGTAGACATTCTTCTTGAAGGTACAGATACCCTTAATCAAATGATAAATGAACTTGAAATCTGGGCAAATAGTTTTGAAGATGGAATAATAACTGAAGTTTTTAAATCTGATATCGAGATTCAAGGTAATTTGGAAAATATCAAAAATTTTGGCAAAAATAGTAAAAAAAAGGAAAATCTACAGGAAGATGATCTGATAACCCCGGAAATGACAAAACAGTTTGCAGAAGAATCTTTGGAACTTCTTGATACTGTGGAACACAGCATCCTGGAACTGGAAAAAAACCCTGAAAATCTTAAATTTATTGAAGAATCTTTTAGACTTATACATACTGTAAAAGGCAATTCCGGTTTCTTTTGGTTTGAAAGAATAGAAAAACTTTGTATGGGAATTGAAACAGTTTTTGATTCTCTGCGTAAAAAAGATAAAATTGCTGACCACTCCATAGTCTCTTCTATACTCACTTCCATTGATATGATCAGAGGATCTCTAAACGAAATAGCAGAGGGTAATCTTACTGAAGCACGAAATCCGGAGATTGATTCACAATATCATGATTCCCTTGGAAATATACTTATTGAAATGGGTGCTGCCACTGAAGACACCATAGAAGAAGCACTTAATGTGCAGCAGAAAAAGCTGGGTGAAATTTTGGTGGAAAAAGGGAACGTTACTGAAAATCAACTGGAGAAAGCCTTAAAAAAACAAGGTAAAAAACAAAACCTACAGGCAGGTGGATCAAAAGTTCTATTAAAAAAGCAGGATATCAGAGTCAGCACTGAAAGGCTTGATAAGCTATTTAACCTTGTAGGAGAACTTATTACAGCAGAAACTATGGTAATTCACCACCCGGAACTTGAAGGTCTTGAACTTAATCAATTTCAACAATCACTTACTGCATTATCTAAAATTACTAAAGAGATGCAGGAAGTTACAATGGCCATAAGAATGATTCCACTTGATGGTCTTTTTAATAAAATGAGAAGACTAATACGGGATCTTTCAAAGAAATTTGATAAAAAGATTGTTTTCCTCGTAAGTGGTGAAGATACAGAGATGGATAGAAATGTAATTGATCAAATATCTGATCCTCTTGTTCATATTATTCGAAATGCAGTTGATCATGGAGTGGAAACAAGTACTAAACGTCAAAAAACTGGAAAAAATCCTGAGGGAACCATTAAACTAAATGCAAAATACGAAGGCAATGAAATATGGATTTCTATCATCGATGATGGTAATGGTCTTAATAGAGATAGAATTTCAGAAATTGCTGTAGAAAAAGGTTTATTATCCCAGGAGCAGGTGTCATCTAAAGCTGATTCAGAAATATGGCCTTTGATATTTGAACCTGGATTTTCTACAAATAAAGTGGTATCTGAAATTTCCGGCCGTGGTGTGGGAATGGATGTTGTAAAAAAGAATATAGAAAAACTAAGGGGAAAAGTTGAAATTTTAAGTGAATCACAAATAGGAACCACTTTTATTCTGCAAATTCCCCTAACTTTGGCAATATTGGATGGTATACTTTTTAGATCAAATGACATGCTTTGCTCCATACCAACAACAGATATTATTGAGTTTCATAAACCTGAAGCTAAACAGATAACAACAACAAGTATTAACCAACAGGTACTTAAACTTAGAGATGAAATTATTCCACTTGTAAAACTTTCTGAATTTTATGAACTTACAACAGAGAGTAAAGATTATACAGAAGGTATTTTGATAATAGCAACTGCATATGAAAAGAAAATAGCCATACTTGTAGATGAAATAATTGGAAACCGGCAATTTGTTATAAAAGCTCTTCCGGAATATTTAAATAATGTAAAAGCTGTTTCGGGCTGCAGCATTCTGGGCGGAGGAGATGTCTGCCTGGTTATTGATACAGGGGCATTTATTTCTGAGGTACTGGAGTAAATTTTGAATACAGAAATGGTTTCTATTACAGAAAAGGAATTTAAACAGATATCTTCATTACTATACAGTAATTTTGGAATTAATTTAACCGATAACAAACAAACATTAGTAAGAGGCAGGTTAAACAAAATAATTAGAACAAAAGGTTATGGCAACTTCACCAATTATTACAATGCTATTAAAGAAGATAAAACAGGTATGCTTCAAATAGAACTTGCTGATAATTTGTCTACTAATCACTCATATTTTTTTAGAGAAAATGAACATTTCAAATATTTAAGCACTAATATTCTTCCGCAGATTGAAAGTTCCAAAAGGCTGAAAGAACCATCTGAACTTAGAATTTGGTGTGCGGGATGTGCAGCTGGTGAAGAACCTTATACCCTGGCAATTCTGTTAAAAGAATATTTCAGCAATAGATTAACAGATATAAAACCTGTAATACTGGCAACTGATATATCTACCAGTGCTTTAAGTTCTGCAAAAAGCGGAATTTATACACAGGATAAATTAAAATCAATGCCAGCTAAATATCTTGATAAATATTTTAATAATATGGGAAATGGTAAATACAGTGTGAAACCAAATCTTAGAAAATTAATACTTTTCAAACGCCTAAACCTTATGAGGGACTCTTTCCCATTTTCAAATAAATTCGATATTATTTTTTGTAGAAATGTAATGATATATTTTGATAAAGAAACCAGAGAGACTCTTATTTCAAAATATTATACCAACTTAACCAGTAATGGAATATTGTTTATTGGCCATTCTGAAACCATAGGCAGGAATTCTCCTCAATTCCAATATATAATACCTGCAGTCTACAGGAAAAAGTGATGGGAAAAATAAAAGTACTTATAGTTGATGATTCGGCACTGGTAAGAAGTATCCTTTCAAAAGGTCTGGCAAATGATCCAGAAATAGAAGTAATAGGAACAGCTGCAGATGTATATATAGCAAGAGATATTATTGTTACTAAAAATCCTGATGTGATAACACTGGATGTAGAAATGCCAAAAATGGATGGTGTGGAATTCCTGAAAAAGCTCATGCCCCAATACCCTGTTCCAGTTGTAATGGTATCTGCAATGACTGGTCCAAAGGCATCAATAACTATCGAGGCAATGGAAAGCGGGGCCATAGATTATGTACTTAAACCATCTTCAAGTTTTGGAAATAAATTACATGAAATGATAGATGAACTAATTATAAAACTAAAAGTTGCTGCTAAAACAGATGTTTCACATTGGAAAAACATGAGCTACAATGGTTCAACAGTCGAAACTAAACAAAAAGAACTTCATGGAGGAACTGATAAAATTATTGTCATGGGTGCATCAACTGGAGGCACTGTCGCTCTAAGAAAAATAATCGAACAATTTCCTCCCAATATGCCGGGTACAGTAATAGTGCAGCATATGCCTGGTGGTTTTACAAAGATGTTTGCTGAAAAACTTGATAAAGTATCAAAAGTTTCTGTCAAAGAAGCAGAAACCGGAGATAGGATTTTAAGAGGTACTGTACTTGTAGCACCAGGAGGTGAGACACATCTGGAAGTTGTTCGAACAGGTGGTCAATACAGAGTCAATTGTATAAAAGGTGAAAAAGTCAATGGCCATAAGCCATCTGTGGGAGTTCTGTTTAATTCTGTTGCAAAGCAAGTTGGATCAAATGCCATAGGGGTTATATTAACCGGAATGGGTAGAGATGGTGCATTCGCATTAAAGAATATGCTAACTAACGGAGCAAGAACAATTGCTCAGGATGAAAAAACTTCAGTTGTTTTTGGGATGCCAATGGAAGCCTGGAAATGTGGAGGGGCAGAAGAATTAGTACCCCTTCAGAATATTACCAATCGCTTAATTTCTATTTTGGAGGGTATGAAGTAATGAGACATGATATAGGAATTGGTTACCTGAAAGCAACAGCCACTCCAGGAGATGAAATAAAAACATATGCATTAGGATCCTGCGTAGCTGTAGTTCTATATGATAAAAAAACTAAAATAGCAGGAATGATACATATAGCTCTTCCAGATAGTGCAGTAAATGCTGAAAAGGCAAAAACTCTTCCTGGTTATTTTGTAGATACAGGCCTTCCTATTCTTTTAAAAGAGTTTAAAAAACTGGGTGGAGACAGAAAAAGCACTGTAATAAAAATTGCAGGAGGCTCAAGCATAATGGATGAAAATAAAACATTTGATATTGGTAAAAGAAATGCAATTGCTGTTAAACGATTTCTGTGGAAACAGGGATTAGGTGTTATGAAAGAAGATATTGGTGGAAAAATAAGTAGAACAGTTTCTATTAATACAGATACAGGCAAGGTTCTTTTATCAAATGCCAAAGATAAATGGGAAATTTAGGAGGTAGATATGAATTATAAACGAATACTTATTACTGATGATTCAGCAACTTCACGCATGATAGTAAAAAGATGCATTGAAATGGCTGGTTTTTTCGACATTGAGTACCTTGAAGCAGAGGATGGTCTACAGGGGCTCACTATACTTGATACAGAAAAAGTGGATCTTATAATTACTGACCTAAAGATGCCCAAAATGGATGGAAAAACCTTTATTAGAAAACTAAAATCCAGCGAAGATAAAAAGGATATTCCTATAGTTGTTATATCCAGCCTGGATAATTCTGTATTAGAAGCGCGATTAAAAAGAGAAGGAGTTTTGGCAGTAATTGGTAAACCTTTAAGCCCTGCAAAAATTCTGGATTTTATGGAGGAATGATAAAAATGACAAATGAATTAATAAAAGAAGCAATGATTAAAACAATAGAATCCGTATTTTCTGATATGATTTTTATTGATACATTACATATTGAAGAAAAACCAGAATCTTTTGATTATACCCAAATTCTCTACATTGATATACTTTCACCTCATACCGGATATATTATT
>DAOVSY010000017.1 GCA_030633365.1 Spirochaetaceae bacterium
CCATCCTGGAGATTTCCTCTATAAAATTTTCTCTTTCCTCATCTGAAAGATTTGCTATTTTAGAAAAACCTGATGCTCCGGCAACAATTTGAATGCCAAAATCTGTATTAATTATAATTTCATTCATTTTTTTCTTTTGTCGAATCAGATGATACAGATTAAATTTAGGAATTATACCCATTGCTACATTAACATTAGCAAGACCAAGGTCAGCATCCATTACCAGAACTTTCTTACCAAGCTGAGAATAGGCAATTGCAATGTTAATTGACATATTGGTTTTTCCTACTCCGCCTTTGCCGCTGGCGACTGCAATTACTCTGGTTTTCGAATTTACGCTACCAGTCTCGTTCCTTGATCTCATTATTTCCCTAAGTTGTTCAGCCTGATCAGTCATGATACACTCCCCGACATTTGATACCCGGTATTTAAACCTTCAACAGTACGCATAAGCCTTTTTGCAGTAACCCTCTCTATATCCTGAGGAACTACCTGACCATCAGTAAGATAAGTTAAAGACTTATTTTTCTCTGAAAGTACTGATATTATATTACCAATACGCATTGTTTCATCAAGTTTAGTTAAAATTATTGATTTATAATTGAAGGGTTCAAACTGGCGTAATATTTCCCTGACATCTGATATTTTTGTGGTAGCACTCATTGCAAGATAGACTTCTGAGTTTGTTCCACAGGCATCAAGCATTTCACGCATTTCCGCAAGTTTCATATAATCTTTTGGGCTTTTACCAATTGTATCAACCAAAATAAGATCAGCATCCTGAAACAAATTAATTTTCTGTTCCAGCTCTTTATAACTTTCAACACAAGCCACAGGAATATCCATTATTTCGCCATAGGTTTCAATTTGTTTCTTTGCTCCAATTCTATAATTATCAATAGTTATCATTCTTACCGATTTAGCATAACCGGACTGGGAACTGAATCCATGTGTAGCTGCAAGTTTTGCAATTGTTGTAGTCTTTCCGACCCCTGTGGGTCCTACCAATATTACTACTTTTGAACTGTTAAAATCTTCTACATTATCTATATTTATACTTTCACCTATCCAATCTGACACTTTATTTTTTACAGAATTAAGATTTTCAAGTTCATCAATAGTAAGACTGCGCTTCAACCTGTCAGAAATAGCCTGAATATATGAAAATGAAAACTCGTTTTCAGATAATATATTTTCAATGGTCTCAATTGAACTGTGTTTCTTCTCAACACCACTTATACTTGTATCAAAATATTCTTTTAAAGACTGAACCTCATTTAAAACAGATTGTATTGTTTTATCATTTTTTGCTGTATCCAATATTTTCTTTTTTTCAGTTTCCAGGTTAAGTTTTTTTCTTTTATGAAGATCATCGGAAAGATAGCCGCTCATTTCTATCCCTTCCCTGGTAAACATTCCAAGAACACCACCAATACGAATTGATCTGCGAGTTAGAATTTTTGCCCTTTCACCATACTTCGCATTTATTTTATCCATAGCTTCCCGATCACTGGAAGCTGTTTCGGTAAAGTATTCCATATATTCTCCTTTGGATGCATAGCCGAGCAGCCAACTTGTTGGCGACCAGGCCTATCCTGCAGTCTCAATATTTTGTTCCAGAGAGATTTCACCAACACCTTCTGTTATTATTTCCGGAGCTATTTCAGGTACTGATAGTACAATCAATTCAGGAATATCTCTGACAGTACTTCGTTTAACTAAAGCTCTTCCAGCTTCAGAACAAAGAATTATTGGTAAATATCCAACTGTCTGAGCATTGTGAACAGCATTGCTTACAGCATTAATCCACTTTCTATGATTGCCAGGATCCAGGGCTGCTACAGGTCCACCAGCAGTATCAAGTCTGGAATCAATAATTATCTGTTCCAGTTCAGGTGCAATAGTTAGAACTTTAATAACCTTACTCTCATCTGCATACTGAAGACATATCTGTCTGCCAAGTGTCTGCCTGACTTTTTCTATAAGAAAACTTATTTCCTTCGAAACTACACCATAATCAGCAATGGTTTCAAGAATAGGAATCATATTCCTTATTGAAACCTGCTCAATTAGTAAGCCCTGAAGAACTTTCTGAACCTCACCAAGAGAAAGAGCCTTTGTAACTTCGTCAACAACAGCTGAATAATCAGTTCTAAGAGTATCAAGAATCTTCTTAACTTCCTGTCTTCCAAGCATTTCAAAAGAATGTTTTTTAATAATTTCTGTTAAATGTGTTGCAATTATAGATGGAGCATCAACAACAGTATATCCCCGTCGCTCTGCAAGCTCCCTTTGTTCCTCACCTATCCAGAGTGCAGGAAGTCCAAATGCAGGGTCTATAGTTTTTTCACCCTGAATTTCTTCACTGACACTGCCTGGATTTATTGCCAGGAAATGAGCTATTCGGATAACTCCTTTTCCAATTGAAACACCTGTTATTTTTATACTGTATTCACTGGGTTCAAGGCGCATATTATCAATTATTCGTATTCTTGGAACCACTAATCCCAGTTCCAATGCAGATTCCCTTCTAATTCTTGTAATTCTGTCCAGCAGTTCTGCACCCTGTTCTTTATCAACCAGAGGAATAAGCCCATAACCAAGTTCCAGAGATAATGGATCCAGAGGAACAACTGGAGAAATTTCTGCAGGTGCCTCATGTTCTGTCTCCACTTCTGAGGGTTCAATATCTCCTGCAGCTTTTTTCCTTTCATTACCTGCCAGTCTATATGCCAGATAAGCTGTTAATAGACTCATTGGAATTAAAATATACCAGGGAAAGCCTGGTAGAATACCCAGTAAAAATAGAAAAACAGCACCTACCCAGTAAACTCTGGATTGCTGGGAAAATTGTTTCGATATTTCTACTCCAAATGTACCATCAGATATAGCTCTGGTAACTATTAAACCAGTAGCCGTCGAGATTAACAGTGCAGGAAACTGGGTTATCAGTCCATCACCTACGCTTAAAGAGACATATGTGGCAAGAGCGATACCAATTGGTTCCCCATGGATGGTAGTACCAACAATAATCCCTCCAATAACATTTATTACAGTAATAAGAAGTCCTACTTTTACATTTCCAGAAATAAATTTGGAAGCACCATCCATAGCACCATAAAAATCAACTTCATTTTGAAGCTCATTTTTCCTGTTTGTTGCTTCCTCTTCTGTAAGAGCACCGGAATTATAAGCATTATCAATTGTCATTTGTTTACCAGGTAAAGCATCCAGTGTAAACCTTGCTGCAACCTCAGCAACTCGGGTTGCACCCTTTGTAATTACCAGAAACTGGACGGCAATAAGTATGATAAAAATTATAAAACCAATAACTAACCCTTCCGTTCCCTCTGTTCCAACAACAAAAGAAGCAAAAGCCTTGACTATTTTACCATCAAAATCAACACCCTTGGATAAAATTAATCTTGTAGAACTAACATTTAAAGCCAAACCAAAAACTGTTGTTATAAGCAGTAAAGTCGGAAAAACTGAAAAATCAAGAGGCTTTGTAGTATAGAGAACTATCAGTATCATTATTAAACTTACCATAAGGTTAATAATCATAAAAAAGTCCAAAAGTATTGTAGGCAGAGGAATTATTAACATACCTATAATTACAACAACACCTATGGCAACCAGAATATCACTTCTGTTACCAACTATTTTTTTTGATGATATACCTGCAGTATCAGACAAAATAATCCACCTTTAAATTAATCATGATACCTCCTGCTCCTTCCCACTCATTTGATAAACTTCCGCAAATACAATGGCCATTACCTGGTAATATTTTTCAGGGATAACTTCACCAATCTCAACTTCTGCAAACAGACCTCTTGCCAGAGGTTTATTTTCTATTACAGGAACATCATTATCCCGGGCAATGGCTTTTATACGCTGAGCCATATTATCCTGCCCCTTGGCAACAACTATTGGAGCTGCCATTGAGTCCCTGGCCCATTCCATACCCACTGCAAAATGTGTAGGATTAGTAATAATTACATCTGCCTCCGGAACTTTCTGAAGCATATTCTGGGTCATTATTTCTCTCATTCTTTCACGAAGTCTGTTTCGAACTAATGGATCCCCTTCTGTAGTCTTTCGTTCTTCTTTTACTTCCTGTTTGGTCATCTTTATTGATTCAGTATGTTGTTTTTTCTGAAAGAAATAATCAGGTATTGCCAAAACCAACATTGCCAGAGCTGCTTCTATTAGGATTTTAAATGAAATAACAGCAATTGTCTTAAAAGAATAAGCAAAACCGGAAATAAGAAAACCAACAATATTCTCAAGTTCTTTACTTATATTTATATACGCTATTACGCCTATGATTGCAACTTTAAACAGAGATTTACCAAGGTTAAACAATGCCTCAGAAGAAAAAAACGATTTTTTTATAAACTTTATAAAATCTGGTTTTATTTTGTTTAAGTCCGGTGTTATGGGTTTTAGGGAAAATAAAAAACCCACCTGTAAAATATTTGAAAGCAGGGCAGCTGAAAAAGCTACAATTATTATAGGTCCTACCAGTTTCATAAAATACAAAACAAATGCTTTGACTATTCGACTTTCTCCTGCAACTTCTGACTGAACTGAAATAGAAAGGAAGAAATTCATCATTTCACTCATCTGATTGAGCATATAAGGCCCCAGTAGACCTATAACAATTATTGGAAATAAAAGGACAATAGCAGATGAAAATTCAGAGCTCTTAGCTACCTTACCTTCTTCTCTTGATTTTCTGATTTTTTGTTCTGTGGGGTCTTCTGTTCTGCCTTCATCCTCTGCAGCAAACCATTGAATGTCTATTGAAAATGAAGAATCTTCAAGAGGTATATAATTTTCCATCCACCAGGAAGTCAAAGCTGCAGATTTACTCATACATTTGCCCCATCCAGATTATTAAGAAAATTCATAAGTTCATAAAAACTTGAATCAATTACCCTGTTAAAAGCCTCTACAATAAACGGCATGGCAAGAAATAGCATCAAAAAAGCCATAGAAATTTTTATAGGAAATCCAAGCATTAGCAAATTCATCTGAGGAGCTGCTTTTGCAAGAAGCCCCATAGAAACAGATATTAACATAAGTACTCCCAAAACCGGAAAAGCAATAATTAATGCCTGCTCAAAAAGAATAGTCAAACTTCTTAATATCATTTTAAGAAGAGGATCTGTCATATATAAAAGATCAACAGCTTTTATTGACTCAAATGACTTTAATACTCCCATCAAAAATATTTTTTGAAACCCTCCAACTATTACAAAAATTAACATAGCCATAAGGTTAATAAATTGTCCCATAAGAGGAATCTGAATTTGTGCCAAAGGATCATAAACCATAGAAGCACCAAAACCCATCTGCATTGAATACAGCTGACCTGATAAAAGGAAGGCAGAATATATAACTGTAAGCATAAATCCTAAAATAAGACCAATAACTATTTCTCCAACCATAACCATTGCATAAGCAAAACCTGACTGTGGAATAATATACCCTTGTTCAGCTACCCAGGGGAAAACAACCATAGCGGTAAATAACGCAAGCCCTACTTTTGCTATTCCAGGTAAACCTGTTGAAGAAAGGAGAGGTGCTATAGATATAAGTGCAAATATTCTTACAAAAATCAAAATAAAGAGCTCCAAATTTTGTAATAAAACATCAGTTTCCATCTAATCCTATCCAACCATTTCCGGAATTAATCGAAATAAATTTAATGTAAACTCCCTCATTGAGGAAAACATCCATGGTCCAAAAAAAGCAAGGGCAAGAAAAATGGCAACAATTTTTGGGACAAAAGTTAATGTTTGCTCCTGAATAGAGGTTGTTGCCTGAAATATTGAGATAAGGAGTCCTATTGTCATTCCAATTAAAAGAACAGGGGAAGCAATAATTAATACCTGAAAAATACCGTCCCTCATAATTGATGAAGCAAAACCAATACTCATATACTACTCCTTAACCAAAACTTGCTATCAATTGCTGAGTTATTAAACCCCAGCCATCTACAAGGACAAAAAGAATTATTTTAAAGGGCATAGATATCATAACAGGAGGAAGCATAATCATTCCCATTGACATAAGAATAGAAGCTACAACCATATCTATAACTATAAAGGGAATAAAAAGCAGTATCCCAATTTTAAAAGCAACAGTAAGTTCGCTAAGAACATAGGCAGGAACAAGAACATAAGTAGGAACTTCAGAAAAATTAGCTGGTTTGGGAAGTCCTCTCAGCCTCATAAAAAGTTGAATATTTTCATGATTACCCTGCATTTGTCTGTACATAAAAAGTCTCATAGGTACAGATGCGTTATTATAGAGCTCCTCCAATCCTATTTCCCCATTTGAAAAAGGCTGAAATGCTGTATCATTCACTTCCTGAATAGTTGGCCACATTATAAAAAGAGTAAGAAACAAGGCAATTCCCATTAAAACCTGGGTAGGAGGAACCTGCTGCAAAGACAATGCCCGTTTAACAAAATCAAAAACAATAGCTATTCTTAAAAAGGGAGTAGTTAATATAAGAATAGATGGTGAAAGAGTTAAAATAGCAAGAAATATTAGAATTTGAATACTTAAAGTAACTTCCTGATTGTTGTTTGCCTGACGTACAGCAAGGTCAATAAAAGGAATATTTATTCCGTTATTAATCCCCGTATTAACAGCTTCTATTGTTCTCTCTTCAAGGCCGGCTGCTTCCTGGCTAACCACAAATGCAGCATTACCTGTCAACATCACTATAATGATGCCGAATAGTATATAAGTCCTTTTCATCTCCCCTCCCAAGGATAAAATTACATATTTTTCAGTCTTTCCCTCTGCTTTTTCATAAAACTGATTTGTCCAGATTTTGCCAGAGAAATAGTGGAATTTTCTTTTTTAAAAAAACCTCTAAAAATATC
The DNA here is from genome assembly GCA_030633365.1 of Spirochaetaceae bacterium. Next base: position 6,906 of record DAOVSY010000017.1, read on the forward strand.
TGTAAATGTATTATTACTTTCACTCCGGGTAGATTTATCCAGTTTTATGGTATCAAGAGTTTCTTTATTTGTTATTTCTGAAATAAGCTGAACAGAACTTTCTCCTGAGCCTATTAAAAATATCTGTGGACCTATTTCTATAAGATGAAGAGATCTTCCTGCTTCAAGATTTTGAGTGGAAATAACATTAATAGTACTGTCTGTAATTAGCTTTGGTTTTCCTGCCTTTTTAAGGAGAAAAAAGACAAAATAGATAAAACCAAGAACAGCGCCCAAAACAAGCAGCATTCGTACAAAATCCCATACTGAAAAAGTATTTAATGCAGTAGTATTCTCCACAGCACCTGGATCTGCTGTATCCAGTATTATAAGAGATTCTTCTGGTACAGAAACATATTCTCTATTACCTTCAACTTCCGAAGTTTCTTCGTTTGTTTCAGGAAGATCAGTGACTGTAGCTGTTTCCTGTGCAACTATTATTGTCGTAATAAATAAATTGAGTATAAGTACTATTAGAAATAGTTTTTTTGTAATCACATCCCCTCCCGATTGTGTGATCCCAACAGGTTTAAGTTATTTCACTAACCCTGTCCATAGGCGATATAATTTCGGTTACCCTAACACCAAAGTTTTCATCAATAACAACTACTTCCCCTTTGGCGATTAGTTTATGGTTAACAAGAATATCAACAGGTTCTCCTGCTAATTTATCCAGTTCTATAATGGTACCTTCTCCCATTCCCAGAATATCTTTAATTAATCTTTTCGTTCGACCCAACTCAACAGTCATCTCCATATAGACGTCCATGAGTAAGCCGATATTTCCCTGTTCTCCAGCCGATAATTGAGGAGTAAGATTTGGAAATTGTACAGATTGTACATTTGCCTGATTAAAACCCATACCGCCCATTTGGCCCATACCACCCATCTGGCCCATATCCATCTGACCACCGGATTGTACAGGATTACCCATCATATCAGATCCACCACCCAAACCAAGAGAGGCCATAGGATCCGGTTGTGAGACTCCGCCAATATGAGAAGCTATTTCTTTAACAATACCAACATCAAATAATTCAACCAGAGTAGAAGGTTCACTACCTTCAAGTTCAACAGGAAAGGTTGCCTTTAAAATATAATCTGAAGAAAATGTCAGTTCACTACCAGACATTACTGCTGTTTGTCCTGGAGCATTCATAACAGTGACACCAACAAGCTCACCTATAGAAGTAGCTGAAGAACCAGCAATAGTATTAGCCGCTTCCTCCAAAGCTGATAGAGCTGCTTCATTTAGCTCAACTTCACTCTGACCCATCATTTTCCCGGCTACAACTCTGGCAAAAGGCTCATCAAAGACATATGAGTGTGAACCTTTGACTCCTTCAGAATAGTCCATCTTTATCTCTACCAGACTACCTTCGAATCCTGCACCCAGATCCGAGCTTTTAATAATTTCTATAGTGGGCGCTTTCAAACTTAGAGATTCACCAATCATACCTCCAAGATTTGCTTCCTTGGAAGCTACTGTATCATTTAGAAAACTGGTAAAATCCATCTTGGCTTTAGCAGATAAACCAGATTCATCTGCAGCAGGAGCTTCATCAAAATCCATACTACTACCCTGCAATAAAGCATCAATCTCATCCTGAGACAGGGAACCATCACTCATTTCTATTCTCCTTCAGCCGAAAGTTCTTCAAATTCACTCTTGGTCACTTCTTCTAGTTTTTCTGTTATCTGTACTGCCAGCTTATTTCCTACAACACCTGGACGGCACATAAATTTTTCTCTATTACCTACTTTCAGAACCATGGGATCACCTGTCCTTACATCAGGCAGTCTAATTACATCTCCCTGCTGAAGTGAAAGCAGATCCCTTACTGTAAGATTCATATTCCCAATTTCAGCACTGACTGTAATACCAATCATAGACAATCTTTCTTTTAAAATATTAAGATTTTCCGTTGTTCCACCACTTCTTACGGATGAATACATGTATTGAGCAGACAACTTGGAAATTATAGGTTCAATTGTAAGATAAGGAATACAAAAGTTCATCATTCCTTCAACTTCACCAACTTTTGTTTCCAGGGTTACAAGTACAACCATCTCTGTCGGGGGAACAATCTGAGCAAACTGGGGATTTGTTTCTATTTGTCCCAATCTGGGTCTAAGATCAATCACCTGACTCCAGGCCTCTCTAAGATTTCCAAGGATTCTTACAATAATATTTTCCATTACAGATTGTTCTATATCAGAAAGATCCCTGTTAACCTTTGTCCCTTCGCCCTTACCTCCAAATAATCTATCAATTATTGAGAATGTAATTGCAGGATCAATTTCCAAAACAGCAGATCCTTTAAGAGGATCCATATTAATTATTCCTAAAGTTGTAGGATTGGGAATAGAACGAATAAATTCCTCATATGTAAGCTGATCTACAGAAGCTACATGAACATTTACAAGACTTCGAAGCTGTGCAGACATTGCAGTAGTTGTAAGACGTGCAAAAGTTTCATGCATAATTGAAACAGTTCTAATTTGTTCTTTAGAAAATTTATCCGGACGTTTAAAATCATAAATTTTAATCTTCCGCTGTTCCTGAGTCTGACTAACTGATTCTGTCTCTATTTCTCCGGATGATATTGCTGTTAACAGCTGATCAATTTCATCCTGGGAAAGTACTTCATTCATCTGTGGTGCTCCCGCTAAAACTCTATTATATTATAATCAAGAAATACAATTTCTTTAACAGACTGCTTAATAACAAGCTTATTTATTGCCTGTTTAAGTTCATTTTTTATTTGCTTTTCTTTATCCGCAGTTAATTCTGACCTTAACTTTTCAGCAAAAAAACTTCGGATTCTATCCACAATTATTTCATTCCTGGCAATTAGATCTGTTTGAACTGCTGTATCATCCATTTCATACCCAAGTTTTGGATGTAAAACCACAGTTACAGGCTGGTCATCAGCTGTTCGCACACGAATTTCTTTTAAATCATACCACTGAAGAATATCCGGAACTTCATTATATTCTACAGAGTCTGAAGGATAAACTACATTCTGAGGTCCTTTGTTTAGAAAGCCCACTGTAACAATTACTATGGTTACAATAAATATAACTGCAGCTAAACCAAGAGCGACCCATTTCAGGAGCCTGAGTACAACAGCAGGAATAAACCCTGCTTTTCCTCCCAACTCCTGGCCTTCTCCACCGGCTATTTCTTCTTCAGCAAAAACTTCTTCATCGCTCATGAACAACTCCTGAATTCCAGACATGGAATTTTATCTTAATTGAGAGAATTATGCAAACGATATTGTCTACAAGTGTCCCTCAGTCAGTATAATTATATCAACCCTTCTATTATAAGCTCTGCCCTCTTCTGTATCTTCAGATGCAAGGGGTACAGTATCTGCAAAACCGGCAACTTGAAACTGGCTCTCATTTACACCAAAGTCCACCAGATAGTGCAGAACATTGGTAGACCTGGCTGTAGAAAGTTCCCAATTACTTGGCCAGGGGCTGTCTGTACCAGTAGGGCTGGAATCCGTATGCCCTTCCACTCTAAAAATTTTATCAGACAGATCCTCAGAATTCAGCAGTAGAGCCGCCTTCTGAAGTGTTGCCCGGGCCTGTTCAATATCAATATCCGCTGTTCCGGGTTTAAAAAATGAATCTGCAGCCAGACTAATTACCAGACCCCGTTCATCTTCTTTTATTCGAATCTTTTTTGTTTTTATTTCCGGTTGAAAAGTACTAATAGCTCTTTTCCTTGAATTATCCATAGATCTTGCACTTTCCATTGAAGGAAGAGACATAATATTATTACCAAGCTCTGCAAGCTTTCCTGCCTGAAGAGTATTTCCACCTGTCTGAATTCCAAGGCCGCTGAAAGCTGCAAGTATTAATTTTATTCTGGAACCTTCCTCTATGGGCGGAGAATAAAGAAGAACAAAGAAACACAGTAAAAGAGTTACCATGTCACCATAGGTTAACATGTACTCTGCTACTTTCTGTTCACATTTAGGACATTTTTTACCTTTACCACCCATACTGACCCCTAATCACCAGCCATCTCTTCCATCATAGTTTTTCGTTTGACCGGATCCAGAAAAGAAACAAGTTTAAATTTAAGAATATTTGGGTTATCCCCTGCCTGAATAGAAAGAATTCCCTCTATCATAATTTCCCGGGTCAACCTCTCTTCCTGATCTCTGTCTTCAAGTTTATTTTTAAATGGAATCAATGCTGCATTTGCAAAAATCGATCCATACATAGTAGTTATGAGTGCAAGAGCCATACCAGAACCAATTGCATCCGGATCATCCAGATTTGCAAGCATGGCTATAAGGCCTGCAAGGGTGCCAATCATACCAAAAGCTGGTGCAAGTGACCCCCAATCTGAAAAAAACTTTATTCCAATTGAATGTCTGGATTCAAGCTGTTCAAGATCACTGTAAAGTATTGCCTTAATAATTTCAGGATCAGTACCATCTACAACCATCTGAATACCATTCTTTAAAAATTCATCACCTACATCTTCAATATCATCTTCAAGGGCTAAAAGGCCTTCTCTTCTTGCCCGTTCAGAAAAGTTTACCAGTGTAGAAATAGTTTTTTCAAGTTCATAATTTGGTATCTTAAAAACATGGTTCAAAATTTTTGAAAGACCCAGAACCCGGGCCAATGGATTTGAAATCATCATTGCTGCAAAGGAACCACCGATTACCATTAAAAAGGAATTTAAATCTACATAGATTCCCAGACCACTCCCACCAAGTGCCATTGAAAGGATAATTAGTCCAAATGCCAGAACTAATCCAATAATCGTTGATATATCCATTTATAACCTACTCCTCATTCTTAAAGGCACCAATTAATCGCCTGTATTCAACTATACTCTGAAAAACTTCCTGATATTCTTCCTTTACAATCAGGCGTTTCCCGGAAAGCATGATAAGGGTTGTATCCGGATTACTCTCTATATATTCAATCTGATGAGGATTTATATAGTAAGTGCTTCCTTTCAACCTTGTAACCTGTATCATATCATCCTTTCCTTTTTACCATTCTCTATCGTTTAAGTGTCAGTAATTCCTGAAGCATCTGATCAGAGGTAGTAATTGTTTTCGAGTTTGCCTGAAAACCACGCTGTGTAACAATCATATCAGTAAACTGTTCTGCCAGGTCAACATTACTCATTTCAAGTGCACCTGCTATCATCTTGCCCTTTCCAGCTACTCCGGACTGACTAATATTGGGATCTCCGGAATTATTGGAGATAACATATGTACTTTCACCTGCTTTTTCCAAACCACCAGGGTTAGTAAAACTAGCCATTGCAACCTGCCCCAGAAGTCTGTTTGTTCCATTTGAATAAACACCTGTTATTTGGCCGGACTGATCAATCTTAAAGTTTTCAAGATATCCCATTGGGTAACCATTTTGTCTAAAAGCCTTGGTAGAACTTTTTTCTGCAAACTGAGTTACAGAATTTACAACACTTCCAACATCTCCAAGGTTAAGCAGAAAATTCTGTCTTACCTGACCTTCACCTTCATCAGCTGCCTGTTGAACATCAAAACCTATATTTACCTGAAGTGCTCCTGTCTCTATTCTTTCTCCAAGACTATCTACAGCACCTGTAAGTACACCCAAATTACTAAATTCTACTATAAAAGTATCTGCAGTACTGTTAATATCGCCTACATCTGCAAGGGTGTTTGTATTAATTTCTGCATCCGGATCAATTACAACCTGACCCTGCCATTGATTTTCAACACCTGGAACCTTGGTAAAGTTAACTCTTAAAGTATGTGTATTCCCAAAGGAATCATAAACTGCTTTATCTATACTCCATGTGCCCTCTCTTGTCTCAATTGCACCTGCACCTTCATTTAAATCCTGTGTTCTTTTGTCCAGATTACATGCCAGTTCAACCTCTGAGGTTGCAGATGCAGGATCTTTACTTCCAACAGGAATAACAAGATTATTTACATCAGCAGCTGCATTTACAAAATTTTGTCCATCAATAGTTTCTGCCTGCCACCCCTGGACTCTCATTCCATTTGCAGGGTTTATAAGGGTACCATTTTCGTCAAGACCAAATGCGCCTGCTCTTGTATAAAATTCCTTTGCTCCGGAACTCATAACAAAGAATCCATTCCCCTGAATAGCCAAATCTGTCATAACTCCGGTTGTCTGCATAGACCCTTGAGTATGTATAGTATCTATTGAAGCTACTGTCATACCAAGTCCAACCTGTTTGGGGTTAACACCACCAAGATCCGCTGTAGGCCTTGCTGCTCCGGACATGGTCTGTGAAAGCATATCCTGAAAATTAACTCTTCCTTTCTTAAATCCTACAGTGTTAATATTAGAGATGTTGTTACCAATTACGTCCATTCGGATCTGATGATTCTGAAGTCCTGAAACTCCTGAATATAGTGATCGCATCATAAAGCAGCCTCCTGTTCGCTTACCTTTTCTACATTTTGATAGTCATAATATTTTCCATCAATTAAAATCTGTGGAAAATCTCTACCGGAAACTTCTTCAACTTTTCCACTAATCATTTTACCGCCATCAATAACTTCCACCCATTTCCCAAGAAGGTTCAGAGCATTACTTTGTCCCAACATTCCGGAAAGCTCATTAAATCCATTGCTCATATTTGTCATCTGTTCAAGAGATGAGAACTGAGCCATTTGAGAAATAAATTCTTTGTCTTCCATAGGTGCAGTGGGATCCTGATAGCTAAGCTGGGTAATAAGTATTTTTAAAAAATCATCTTTATCCAGAGTATTATCATTAGCCTTTCCACCACTTAAGGCTTTGTTAAAGGTATCATTCTGTATATTAACCCTTGCCTGCTCAGAATTTGAAAGTACACTTGTAAAATCCATATAATCCCCTATTAAACTACAAGATCGACAAGATTTTCCGATTCCGTAATTATTGTTGGAATAATCTCTTCAATCAATTCAATTTGTTTTGCTATATCACTGTTGTTTTCTCTATTACCCGAACCTGAACGGTCACCGCCTACGGAAACATTCAATGCAGCTGTATCAAACCCGTTATCTCTGAAAGATTTTTCCAGATTCTGCAGATTTTGTTCAAATATTTCTTTTACAGCCGCACTGTCAACAATAATTTGACCTGCTAACTTATTATCGGTAAGAAGAAGTCTTATCCTTACACTTCCTAGTTGTTCCGGCTTAAGAATTAACTTAATTTCACCAGAACCACCATCTTTCAGGATAATACTGGACTGTTTTACTATTTTACTGTTTACATTTTCTTCCAACTGCTTCATTAAAGCTGAACTGCTTGCAGTGGTAAGTGTTTTTGATTCACTTGAAAAATTATCTTTTACATGAGTCAACTCTATAACAATGGGCTTAGCTTCTTCTGCATTATCAGAACGGAGCTGTTCATAAGATCCAACAGACATTTTCTGTCCATCGTTTTCTGCTTTAAGTTCTGCCTGTTTTATTTTACTGTTTTTGGTTTCCACCTGTCTAAGATCAAGAACTGATATTTTAGCCTTAGTAGTTTTAGAATCTTTTTTTATAATATTTTTCTTATTTACTGAGTTCTTTTTTTCATCACTTACAGTCTTAAGTAAAACAGAACTCTTTAAATTATCTGATATAACAGCATCAGAAGCAATTAAAGATTCTAAAGATTTAGCTTCAGGATTTAAAACAACAGAATTGATATCTGCAGGAAGTTCCAGTGCTGCAAAACTTTCTATTTCAAAAACATCAGATTCTTTAGAAATATCTGTAATATTTTTTTTAACACTATCAATGTTTTTAGTCTTTTTAAATTCTGATTTAGAATTGTCCGATCCAACTTTTCTAAGACTGATAAGTTTTTTATTTTTTTGTTCCAACTGTTTTATAGAAGTTTCAACAGAACCTGTATCAGACTCTTTATCTGTTCTTTTATCTGTTTTAACATCTGATTTTGATTTTTGTTCTACATCACTTTTTTGCATTTTGTTATATTCAGATGATGCAGATTTAAAAACTTCAGTAAATTTTCCTGTTCCCTGCAAATTATCAGATTCTACAGATTTATCCATCATTGAGTTACTAGTGTCAAAATTCTGTTCTACCCTTTGCATAGGCATCTGTACTGGAAGCAAATATCCCCCCGTTAATTCTATGGTTTTTTCAGCATCTTACGATTAAGCTCTGCAGCTCTGTCAGCAGGCATTAAAGAAAACCAGTATGAAACTATTGAATCTGTACCAGCTTCCTGGGCAATAAGCTCAGTAGTACGAAAAATATCAATTATATCCTGATCTGCCATACCAAGGAGCCTTGCAACTGCATCCTCCGGCGGCATACCGGTAAAATATGCAGATGCTTGCCGTAAGTTCCTACTTCTATCTTCGTACTCTTTTAAACGATCATTAAACGATTTTTCTCTATCTTCCAATGATTTTTCCTGCTCGTCGAGAATTTCAAGCTTCTGCTGTACTTCTGCTTCTCTTAAAACAATATCATTTTCACGTGTATCCAGCTCTTCCACTCTTATATCCAGTGCCTGAATTTGTTTATCCAGACGTTCACGATCCAGAAGTAAAAAATCATCCGGATTATCCAATTTTTCCGGTGAATCAAGGCCAACCAGATTAAGAACAGGAGCAAACCTGTATCTTACATCGACTATTCCCAGAAAATCAAACCACAACAATCCACCTAAAACCAGGACTGTAATAAGTAAAATAAGTAAAATAATTCGTAAGCCCGAACGGGTTGATCCTGCCAAAACTGCCTCCCTTAAGCAGACTGCACTTTTCTATTACGCTTTCTTAATGCTATTCCAATACTTATATCATCAATCTCTTTAATTTCTTCCAGGGCCTGAGCCTTATAATAGCCCTGCTCTTCTTTATCTTTAAGCTTATCAAGTACTTTTCTTTTATTTGAAGCTTCAATATATTTAGCCTGGATTTTTTCTTTTTCAGAATTATAGGCATCAAGTTTAAGATTTGCCTGATTAATTTCATAATTAAGTTTATTTAGATACATTTCTGAAATTTGCAGTATATCTATGCCGGAGCTATCTAAATTATATTTAAAAAAAACTTTTGTTTTATCAGATTCATAATCCCTTATACGGTGTTCCATGGTATTACATTTACTTACAATCTGACCAAGCTTAATTTCCCAGTTTCTTTCATCATATGCTCTTAGTTCAAGTAATTTTCCCAGGTTAAATCGAAACCGTTTCATCTGCCGGCTCCTTTAAAGGTATTTTTATTCCTGAAATTTTTTCTGCAAGAGATAATGTTTGAAAAATATCTGCATTTTCTTCAATTTTTTGTTGTAAAAAATCACGAATCAGATCAATCTTTTCAATTGCTTCATCAATATTTTTATTACTGCCTTCTGCATAGGCTCCAACATTTATTAGATCTTCTGCATCTGTATAACTGGCAAGAAGAGTTCTTATTCTTCCCATTGCTTCCTGTTCTTCGGGTGTAGTAATTTTATTTCCCAACCGGGACAAAGACTGGAGGATATCTATAGCAGGGTAATGATAACTTTGTGCAAGTTTTCGTGAAAGGATTATGTGACCATCAAGAATTCCACGAACATTATCAGCTACAGGTTCATCCATATCATCGCCATCTACAAGAATAGTATAAAAACCTGTTATAGTACCTTTTTCTGATGTTCCACATCTTTCAAGCAGCTTTGGTAGCAGGGAAAAAACTGAAGGAGTAAATCCTCTGGTTGCAGGAGGCTCCCCAACAGCAAGGCCTATCTCTCTTTGAGCTCTTGCAAATCTTGTTATAGAATCAAACAACAACATTACATTTTTCCCCTGATCTCTAAAATATTCTGCTATAGCAGTAGCAACAAAAGCAGCTCGTACCCTTGAAAGAGGAGGAGTATCACTTGTTGAGACAATAACAACAGACCTTGCCAGACCTTCTTTGCCAAGATCAGATTCAAGAAACTCTTTTACTTCTCTTCCACGTTCTCCTATTAAAGCAATAACATTAATATCAGCATGAGTATTTCGGGCAATCATTCCTAGAAGGGTA
>DAOVSY010000432.1 GCA_030633365.1 Spirochaetaceae bacterium
GGATCAATATAAACAATATCAGAAATATCTTTTATAAAACCATTTCCCAGAGCTTCAGTAGAATAGAGAATTGCTTTTTCTTTTGTTGTATTTTCCGGTTCAATAGATACTTCTTCTTCATTATGGGATAAAGGTCTTACCTGGAGCAGGTAAAAAGTCGGCAGAATATCAGTTGTCTTTTTAAGATCTACTGCAAATTCAATTTCTACAGGTATTCCCATAGCCTTTTGTGATATATCAAGTATTTCTACAAGAATATCAGAAAGAGGAAAGTAATTATATTTTAAAATATTTGCAAAATTAATAACTCTTGGGCCTTGTATGGAAAGATCTTCAATTAGCCTTTCGTTTCTAAAATCCCAAACAGATGCTGTATGAGTAATTGTTTTATGAAGTTCAGCTGTTTTTATAGGCAACAGGGCTAAAGTCTCCTCTTCTCCTTTCGAAAGATCTGTATCGGAAGTATTCATTTTAAGAGCAAAAAAATCTGTTTGTGTAGTTCGAATATTATCTTCTACAGTTTGATATTGAATTTGGGGATGGGAAGGGCAGAACATATGGTCCTTTCCTCCACCAACTACAGATTGACCCAGACCTACTGCGATATTGGAAACTCCTTCTGAATGCTGCATATGGGATATAGGATAGTAGTTATATGATTGAGCTACACCGGAGAAATTGGGATAAAAATAGTCCTCATACTGATTGCCCACAATTTCCTGTATTATTACTGCCATTTTTTCTTCTTCAATTCCATAATTAAGTGTTTCAATATAGGTTACTGAATCTTCCAAAAATACAGAAGCAAATACAAGTTTAATTGCATCTGTTAATTGTTTAAATCTTTCTTCAAAATTATCACTGTTATTTGCCAGCATATATTTTGCATATACTCCTGCAAATGGTTGGGATTGAGAGTCCTCCAGCAAACCGGATGACCTGACTGCTACCGGGCACTTGCAATATTCCAACAGCTGAACTAACTGCTTTTCTACCTCTTCAGATAAAAGACCTTCAAGAAATCGTTGTTTTATTTGTCCATCAGTGGAATTAATATGTACATCTACAAGATTATTTCTTTCTATAAAAGTATCAAATACCCCTGTTCCAAGTATAACTGCTTTAGGAATTCCAATAGCTGCATTTTTAAAATTTGAATCCAAATCCATAATTGTAAGAAGAGCATTGAAAAATGCAAGACCTCTCCCTTTTCCCCCCAGGGATCCGCTTCCGACTCTGACAATTACATCTCTTTCTCCAAGATTATCTTTATTAAAATCTACTATTTTCCCTTTGTTCCTTTTTTCTCTAACACGTTTAAAGGTCTGTAACAGGAAATCCTTGTGTTCTTCCAGAGAGGAAAAATCTTCTATTTGTACCTGGCGAACTCTTTTTGCAATCTCGATATCACCATGAGCAATAAGCCATGCAGAAAAGCTATTATTTTGACTGTGGAATACTAAAGATTCCGGAGGTATTGAAGGAAGTACTTTTTCGAAATCTGCAAGGTATCTGGCTCTTCCAATTTCATTACCTTTTGAATCTCGAAAAAGAAGATACCCAAAACCAAGTTTTCTAAAAATAAACTGGCTTATATCCGCAAGAAGAGTAGAAGATTTTTTATGGAGAAATTTTACATTCATTGCTTTCGCCCTTGGGCGTTTTGAAGCATCTGAACTTTGCAATAATACAGGTACATCAATTTCTTTTTCTTTTAAATAGGTTAGAAAATCAAAACCTGCATTAGTATCTATTTCTCCTTTATGAAGGTATTCAATATCAGAAATAATACCCAGAAGAGATTTTTTGTAGGTTTGAACGGCTTCCACAGCATCTTCAAAGGTTCGCACCATAATTACTTTGGGCCTGGTTCGCATTCGAAGGTATTTGTTATTATCGTTTTGTTCCTCAGAAATTAGACGTTGAGTCTGCTCCATAATTTCTGCATACAGCAAGGGAAGGTAGATTGAAGAAAAGGTAATAGAATCCTCTACCAGAAGAATTACATTTACAAAACCCTTGCTTGTATCATAAGGGGCATTCCGTTTATCTTCCACATATTTGATCATTGCCAAAAATAGTCTTGGGTTTCCATTCCAAAGAAAAATTTCTTCGATATTGTCCATTTTATCACGATTACTGTCTACAAGATTAATATCCGTTTTTACTGTCAGAAGTAATAAAATAGGTAAATTGGGATGGGTCTCATGGATTTTTGCACTTAGATCAAAAGGACTTAATTCTCCAATTCTAATTGTAGTTATTACCAGATCAAAGGATTCTTCTTCTAATTTTTTTAATGCTGCACTTCCTGTTGGAACACTAACCAGTCTGGGAACTGTAGTCAGGTTAAGGGAGTGATATTCTCCAACAATCTGATTGGATAGTTTTGCATCATATTCAAAAATATAAGCATCATAAAAGGTTGAAATGAGAAGGATTTTTTTAACCCGGAATTTCATTAAGTTATGAAAATTATCCTCACCGAATTTTAGCTTATTGTAGTAGTAATTTAGTTCGTCTAATTCCATAAATAACTCATTCAGTATCATATGGTGAAAATGTGACTAAGTCCAGAATAAAAAAAGCTGTCTGTTATAAACAGACAGCTGGCTTTTTAAATTTTTATTTGATTATCTTCGTCTGTAAGGCATGTTCATCATACTATTTGGCTGTGGTCCCCAGTTACCGGAGTTATTTGAAAATCTGCTGTTATTAACTCTTCCGGGCTTTCCTTGTCGACCATTGGCAGGCCCATAATTATTCATCATAGGAGCTCTCTGTCCATATCCCATAGCCCCATTATTCATCATATCTAAATTATATTCAGTTCCATCAAAGGTGGCAGCTGTAACCATTAGGTTAATTAATTCTGAATCTGCTGTTCTTCTATAAGCAGGAACTTCAAATCCACTGATTGTAATTTCATCTCCATCTTTAATGTCTATGTCATAGTCCAGTCTGTAAGGAACCATAAGTTCATATGTGTTTTCACC
>DAOVSY010000182.1 GCA_030633365.1 Spirochaetaceae bacterium
TAAGAATTTCATCAATATCTTTTTCCTGTTCAAAAGTTCCGGATACACCAATTTTGACTCCTTTGTAGGAACCGAATGGCTTAAGAAATTTCAGTTTTAGTTTAAATGCTATTCCATAGTTGTTCCCAACAACAGAGTTCAAATCTAAAGGTAGATGAGCTGCGTATAGTGATATTTTATTCTTTATAAGAAAAGAAAGTCTTTCAAAATGACTATCCTTAACAGCTATAGGAAAACCCCAGAATAATCCATGATGTACAAAAAGAACATCTGCATTCCAATCTGCTGCCTTTATAAAAGTTTCTAAAGAAGCATCAACAGCAAAAGCTACTTTTTTAACCTGGGTTTTCCCCTGATCCACCTGAAACCCATTCATAGATGAATCAATTCCTGCCACAATATCCATATCAAGGATTTCCCTGAAATAGGAATCCAACTCTTCTGTATTCATTTTTGGAGTATAGCAAGCCCAAATCAATTAAATCAACTCCTTTTTAAGTATTATTATTGCAGTAAGTAACACTTTATTATTCCTACGCTTGACAATAATATGAACTGATATAATAATTAGAGGTAAGTAAAACTTTCAGAGGTACAATTAATGGCAAAGACAGTTGATATAGCTAAAATAAAAAAAGCAGCAAGAAATTCAATACCAATTTCAATTAAAACCTATACTTTACCACATGAAACGGAAATATATATGGAGAGTATTCTCGGAAGCTTTCTTGATGAATTCGGTCAGGTTGGAATTAAGGATAGAATTGCCTATTGTATGAAAGAACTGGCAGTTAATGCTAAAAAAGCCAATACTAAGAGAGTTTACTTTAAGGATAGAAATCTTGATATTGAAGATCCTGCTCAGTATGAAGAGGGAATGAAAACTTTTAAGAGTGACACTCTTTCCAATATTGATTATTACCTTAATATTCAAAAGGAAGAAGGGCTGTATATAAAAACAGTCTTTCATGCAAAGGGAAACAAATTTACTTTGAGTATTAAAAATAATACTGAGATATCTAAAAAAGAGCAAATGAGAGTTTATGATAGAATTGCACGCTCCAGAGCCTTTGATACTATGGAAGAAGCCTTAACTACAGTTCTTGATGACTCTGAAGGTGCTGGGCTGGGTATTGTAATATTAGTTCTAATGCTCAAAAAACTGGGACTTAGTGAAGATGCTTTTGATATTGATGTGGAAAATGGGGAAACTATTGCACGAATTACATTACCATTTTCCGAGATACATATAGAGAATATTGCAAAACTTTCAGAAGAGATTGTTCAGGAAATTGATGAATTACCCCACTTTCCTGAAAATATTGTACAATTGCAGAAGCTTATTCATGATCCGGATTCTGAAATTACAGATATAGCAAGACAAATCAGCATGGATGCTTCTTTAATTGCAGATCTGTTAAAGGTTGTTAATTCAGCACAATATATGCTTCCAAAACGGGTTGATAATATTGTAGAAGCTGTTAAGCTTATCGGGCTTCGGGGGCTAACGAACCTGCTTTTTTCTTATGGAACACAAAAACTCCTTGATCGTAAAGAGAAATGGTTATGGGATCATTCATATAAAACTGCTTTTTATGCCTATAATATAGCTAAGAATTTTAACAGAAAAAATAAAGATCTTTTGGATGATGCTTATGTTGGAGGGATCCTTCATGATATGGGGAAGATTATTTTTTCTGATATCCATCCAAAGCTATTAGATAAAATTAATAATTTCTGTATAGAAAAAGAACTTCAAAGAGATTTGTTTGAAGACCTGGCAGCAGGACTGAATCATGCTGAAATTGGTGGTCTTGTAGCAGAGAAATGGAATTTCCCACAATCTCTTATTGAGTCAATAAGGTATCATCATGAACCCAGGCATTGTTCAAAAGAGTATAGAGATGTGGTTTATACTGTTTATCTGGCTAATTCCATAGCAAATATTGAAAGTGATGAAATGGTTTTTGAACAACTGGATAAAGAAGTTCTTGTAAATTTTGGTATAAACTCTGAAGAGCAATTGATGATGATTTTAGAACGTCTATCAGGAGCTTTTTCGAATCAGGTTAATTCAAAACGGAAAATGTAGATTGGTGAGAAATATAAGAATCCATTGACTTCTTATTGTATATAGTGTAATTTATATATAAGGAGAAATTATTATGGCAATAAGCGTATACTCAACACCCAGCTGTAGTTATTGTACACTGGCAAAAGATTATTTTAGAAAAAACAAAATCGCATTTACCGACTATAATGTCGCTACGGATATGGATAAAGCTAACGAAATGGTTAAAAAATCCGGCCAGATGGGAGTCCCTGTTCTGGATATAAACGGGAGAATCCTTGTAGGTTTTAATCCTGCAGAAATTGAACGGGCTCTTCATAGATAAAATGACAGGGGCAGATCGTATCGTACGGATCAGGCATGCCTGATCCGTACGATACGATTGTACCAATTGTACATCAATATTCCGAATGCCACAGAGACATTGATTGAACCTTTTATTCCTCCCAGAGGGATAGACACTCTTCCATAGCTGTTATCAGCTAATTTTAAACACTCAGGACTAACTCCCAGTTCTTCGGATCCAATTATGCAAACACCTTTATCAGGGAATTTAAATTGATCTATTGGTTCTCCATTTAATTCAAGAGCAAAAATATTTTTATGTTCCTGTAGGTGACGCAGCTCTGCGTCCCCTACTTCCCAGGGAATAATATCTGTACAACCCATTGAAGTTCTTAAGGCTCTTTTATGATTCGGAGATGCTGTTCCTGGAGATAACAGGATTTTACTGACTCCAAAGGATTCCGAAGATCTGAAAATGGATCCTACATTGAATGGTGATCTAATATCATCTAGATATATTTCCATAGGAAGAGTTTTTCGAAGATCTGTCAATTTTTTATCTTCAAGGAAACTCTTATTAGTTAACAGATCCCAATCAGCAGGTTCCTCTTTAAGATGTTTTAATAACAGGTGACGCAAACTATTGCAAACCCTTAAAAGCTCTCCTCTGGTATTCCCATATTCCCGGGTTATTAGTTTTATCTGTCTGATCTCCTCTGCATCAAGTTCAGGGGACAGTATTATAAAAGATATCAGATCTTTGAAATAAATAGAGTTGAGATTTTTTTTAGATACCAGGTCTAACTCAAACCCCTGCAGAAGGCGTGCAGCCTTACGTAGGGCACTAACAGGAGGAAGCGTGGAAAGCTTCCTGATTGTTATCATAAAGCATCTTTTAGAATTGTGTAAATATCTTCTCCAGTTATTTTGGATGGTAAATATTTAATCATAGGGAGTTTATTCACCTGTTCAGCTACATATATTAAATTATCTTTTTTTATTCCAATATCACTTAAACGAACTGGAAGATTTTGTATTCCTATAGATAATCTGAGAGATTCAATTACCCTGTCTGCAGCTGAAATAATAGAAAGTCCGGAAATATCCTCTCCAAGTATTGGACCCATTCGTGATACTTTTTCCGGACAGACTCTTAAGCCGTATTCCAGGACATATGGTAGAAGTATAGTAGCTGTAATTGCTCTGGAAACTCCAAATTGTTTACTTATCTCTGCAGCACAGGCAGTTCCCAGACCTGTTGTACTGATAGTCAGACCAAGTGCTGTTGAAAATCCAGCTTTCGCTGCACTTAACAGATTTTCAGGGTTATCCGGGTCTTCAATTATAGAAGGAAGTATTTTCACAACCATACTAATGGTTTTTAGAAAAAGCATATCTGAAATAAAGTTTGAACGACTGGAAAAAAATCCTTCTACTGCTTCAAGAAATACATCCATTAGAGTTGCAAGTTTGTACTGTTTAGAAATATCCATAAATAGAGATGGATCAATTATTATTGCTTCAGGGGCAGCGTTTTTTACTGTTACTATCTGAAGAGATCCATTTCGTGCATCAGGTAGAATGAATTCAGGGCTAAGCATAAATGGATTTCTAAATGTACCGGAAATTTCAATATATGGAATAGGAAAAAGTTCCGGAGGATTATCTGACATAATATTATAAAAATTACCAGTATAACTGGCAGCAACTGCTATTGCTTTTGCTGCTGACAGAGCTCGCATACCACCAAATCCAATAACAGCTTGAATTCTTGACACTCTTGCAATTTCAGAAGCTTTTTCTATAGTATGGGAAGTAGATTTAGATGTAATCTCTGCAAAGGTAATTAAATCAAGATCACTTTTTCGAATTTCATCTTTAATTTTTTTTAATGTATCACTATCTGCGAGTGATTTCTCAGTTACAATAAGTAAACGATGTCCAAATGAGCTTACAATCTCTTTTAACCTGCTTAGAGAACCATATGAGCAGTAAACCTTAGAATGTGCATTAAAAATAAGATCTTCCATATATTACACCATAACTGAAAATCAATAAAATTCCAATTTTTTTAATAAAAACCATAAAAAAACCAGAAAATAAACAAAAAAAAGCAGGAGTTTTAAAACTCCTGCTGTTATTTACATCTTTTTTCTAAGATAAGCCAAATAAATCCATTACTGAATCTGCTACAGATTCAACAATTTTATTGTCAATGTAAGATGGATCTTTTAACTTTTCCTTTACTTCTGCAATTCTGTCCATTCTGACATCAGGTGTTGCCTTAACAGTTTCTGATGCATTATAAACTTCAGCCATTGCTTTTGCATCATTGGATATTTTTATTGAGTCTTTTCCACCAGATTCCACAAGTTTTGAAACCTTGTTTGTTTTATTCTGATTTGTGACAGAATTAACATGACTTAAACTGTTTATATTCATTACTACACCCTACCTTTCAATTAAACTATCGTCAACTGATGCCTTTATATTAACTCTTTTTCCTCTCATAAACAAGTAAAGAAAATTCTCCTTTAACTTTTTGTTTAGTTTCCAGTAGTTCGAGGATTTTCAGAGCTGTTCCTTCAATATACTCTTCATAAATTTTAGTCATTTCCCTTCCAATAAGTAAAGTTCTGTCCGGTTCCAGATCCACGATATCCTTTACAAGCTTAATTATTCGAAAAGGAGATTCATATAATAAAAAACTTTCCCGTCTTTCAAGTAGTTCTTTTACTCTTTTACGTCTTTTCCCTGGTTTGGGGCTTAAAAACCCATCAAAAGTTACTGTTTTCCCTGAATCTCCGGCAACACTTATAATTGAAGCAAATGCTGAAACTCCGGGTATAGGTATAACCTCAAATCCATTGGATCTTACTATATGAACCAATCGATTTCCAGGATCGCTAAGACCAGGTGTTCCGGCATCGCTTACATAGGCAATATCTTTACCTTCGCCCAGTAGTTCGGAAATTTTAACTGCAACATGGACTTCATTTTGAGATCTGCAGCTTATCAGGGGTTTCCGAATTTCATAGTGATTTAATAATTTTGCACTGTGTCTGGTGTCTTCACAGGCTATAGTATCTACAGATTTGAGGGTTTCCAGTGCTCTGAAGCTAATATCCCCTAAATTCCCTATTGGTGTTGCTACAATATATAATATTCCCATAAAGGGATAATAATTCTTTAAATGTTTATTTACAACACTTCGAATGGTAATATAATGTTATCATGATATCGTAGAGACGCCCTATAGGGCGTCTCTACGAATTGATTTATACATAACACCTGTATAAGGAGGGTGGACATCGATATTTTTATGCTGATTGCTACAGGAACTGTTGTTGTTGTTCTTCTTGTTCTTCTTTTTATAACAGAACGGTATGGTCGTTTACGTAAAGACGCGATAAATCGCGCTTCTACAACAAAACCACCCCTAACGGGGAAAACAACAAAATGTCCCCTGTGTGGTTCGGATCTTGTAGATAACAAACGGGTGAAATCGATTTTATATCCCGGGAAACCAGACAGCATGATGGAAATAAACGGTTGTCCATTTTGTTTTCCAGTTAATTCAAAAATAAAAAGAATGTGCCCTGTATGCAAAAAAGAAGTTCCCAAAGATGGCCACGTTATTGCCAGAGTATTCATAAAACCAAACAAAAAACATGTTCATGTCTTAGGCTGCACAGGCTGTTATAAACGAAAAACCCCGTAGGGACAGGTCGCGACCTGTCCCTACGGGGTTTTTGAACATCATATATACATAAAAACATTTTCGTATTATTATACATATATGGTAACACA
>DAOVSY010000095.1 GCA_030633365.1 Spirochaetaceae bacterium
CTGTTTCATACCTCTGCAAATCATCAGAGCTTTGAATGCTTCATTATATCTTTTTAATTCCAGTGCACTTAGGGCACATTTTAAGGTGACTTCAAATTCATCAATATCTTTTTGAGTTGCACACAAATCAATAAGCATTTCATAGTTTCTAAGAGATTTATCATACTTTGCTTCATCAAAATAAATCCCTGCCAGGGTAGTGAGAGCCTCAGAATCCTTGGGATTTTGTGCAAGTTTACGGTTAGCTTCTTTCTGTAATGCTGCATTACTTTTATTTTTTAAACGTTTTTGTTTCTTACCTGAATCATTCTTATGTTTTTTTGATGTTATGACGAAGAGTACTATAATGACAAAGAGTCCTAGAATTATAGGTAAAAGAAATATATAATTATTCTGCATGAATATATTATGCTTGTGTGATAGCTTGAAGTCAAGGTTATTTATACTTTTGCTTTTTATAGGAAAAAAATCTTGACAATAGATATAGACGGTCTTAGTCTTAAGTAAGGAAGGTGTGATGTGAAAAATCCTACTATTGGAATAAAAATTGCTGATGGATCCTATTTTCCTATTATGGAGGAAGGCAGTTCAAAAAGAAAACGTTTAGTTTTAACAACTGTAAATGATAATCAGGAAAATGTTCAAATAGATCTTTATAAAGGTGATGGAGAGGAACTTCTTGATGCCATTTATGTTGGTAGTTTATTAATAGAAAATATTGCTCAGGGTCCAAAAGAATTATCAGAAATAGAGCTTAAACTGGGATTTGCCCAGGACGGAACTCTAAATGCAGAAGCTGGAGATCCAGGTTCAGGTCAATATGAATCTATGAGTATTAGTATGGAAACACTTGGTGAGTCTTCGGTGTATGATACTCCTGATTTTTCACTGGATGATGAAATGGAAGATTTGCAGATAGATGAGGAAATATCCCTTGATGCTGATATGGAAGACCTTCAACTTGATGATCTGGGAGAAGAAGACCTGGAAATTGATATGATAGATGAGGAAATATCCCTTGATGACGATATGGAAGACCTTCAGCTTGATGATCTGGAAGAAGAAGACCTGGAAATTGATATGCCAGGTGAAGAACTGAGCCTTGACGATGATGTAGAAGATATGCAGCTTGATGATTTTGGTGATGAAGACCTTGAAATTGATATGGTTGGTGATGAGTTATCTCTTGATAATGATATCGACCAGAATTTAGATTTGGATAGTGAAGAATTGAGCCTTGATGATGAAGATTTTGATTTTGATGATTTGGAAGAAGATTCTCTGGAAGTTGAAGATTTTGATATGGAAGTTGATGATGAAGAGCTTTTTGATGAAAGCTCCGAAAATATTACTGAAGATGAATTTGAAAAAACCTCAGACAGTGTTTTGGAAGATGAAGATGAAGACGACTATACACCAGGTATTTTATCAGAGTCCGAAACGGTTCATAAGAAAGAAAAGGAGGGTGGAAACCCTCTTCTTATTGCCCTTTTAGTTATAATTGCTATTGCAGCAATTGCCGGTATTTCGTATCTTCTTTTCCGTAGCCTTCAGGGTGAGGATTCCCCTGCTCTGGAAGCAAAAGCTGGCTCAGAAGAAACTGTTTCTGAAGTAGAACCAGAAGCTTTATTAGAACCTATTGTCGAAAATGCTGAAGAAAGTACAAACGGAGAGCAACCAAAAGATGATACAACTGCAGTTCCTGAGCTTGCTGTGCAGGAGAGTACAAAAGTCCTGGACAGCACCGGTGTATGGTATAAAATACGATGGGGAGATACTCTCTGGGGCATCTCCTATTCCTTTTATGATTCTCCCCGGGATTTCAATGAGATTGTTAAAGAAAATAAAATTAAAAATCCAGATATCATTTTTGCAGAAACTGAAATATTTATACCTTCCAGGTAGTAAGCTTAGTTTTTTTCTTTTACTTATTTTTATTTCCTTACCTATTTATCCTTTCCAGCTATCTGAGAACAATTTACCATATTTCCATACATTATCTGATAGTGATCTTAACAATTTAGAAATAAAAGAAAATTTGTTTCATAGTGCCAAGCATGGTACCAATATAATTCGTCTTAAGGCTGCATTAAAACTTTCTGAATTAGGGATAGAACAAAAAGATTTTAAGATTGTGGATGAGGTATGTAAAAGTTTACTGGAGGATGGATATACAGAAATTGCTCTTTTTGAAAATCTGTTTGATACGTATTATTTACAGGAAGACTTTAAAAGTTTGGTTTTGACAGTAAACAAGTATTTAGCTGCTGATATTTATTCTAAATTGAAATCTTCTCCTAAAATTGAGTTTTATATTTTTCTAGCTCAGCTTTATAGTGGTTCTGATACAGTCACAGAACATTTTAGAGAGTTTATTATTGAAAATACTGTATCAGAATTTACAGTTGATGCTTATTTTCACATTAAAAAATTTGAGATTAGCATTCCTGCTTCTACAGTTTATCTGGCCAACTTTAAAATGCAGCTGTTTAAGAAAGAATATTATTCAGCAGGTCGAACTATGATCCAAATTTTAAACAGCCAGAAAGAAATAATTATTAGTACTTTGGAGAGAGGATATATAGTAGACAGTGTAGATATCTCTTCTGTAATTTTAGATGAAATGTATAAAACTGCCAGTTCTACAGGTCAAAAAGGAGAACTTCTGGGATTAATTGAAGAACTTCTTTTAATACCTGAATTATCTGGGTATGAGCCTGGAGAAGTTTATTCTTATGAGCTTTTAAGCAGATTATATGAAACGGCAGGATATCTTCTTAGACGAAATGGTGATTATTCCAAAGCTGCTGATATGTTTCTAACGGGCCTTTCTTTTACGAGTGTTAAAAAGTATGAAAAAATACTCTGGTACTGGTATAATAGCCTTATAAGATACTCTCCTGAACTGGCTGTCAGTCAAATTAATCTGTTAACAGAAAAATGGACTGATCCTGATTATTTTACAGATGTCCTTGAAGAATTGGCAACTTATTTTATTCAGCAAGGTCAATGGAGTGTTATAAACAAACTTCTTGATGCTATTGAATTAACCGGGCCCGATGAATCAATTTCAAAATATGCATATCTTACAGCCAGGGCAGGTATTGAATCTTATATTAGTATAAATAAAAAAGAGATAATACGTTTAATGACTTTATCATATAATAGTGGATATGGTATTGCTTCCGGACTTTACTACAGAATTCTTGCAGGAAATTATCTTAAGATTTTTGATATCAGACAGCTTCCATGGGTATTCAACAGAACTGTAAACAGATATCCAGTTCCTGCAGAGCCTGGAGAAGATGGAAGTTCAGAACTTATTTTTGGGTTTCTTGAATA
The DNA here is from genome assembly GCA_030633365.1 of Spirochaetaceae bacterium. The sequence continues at coordinate 3,343 of DAOVSY010000095.1, forward strand.
TGAACAACCCGTCGAAGCATATAAATATCTTATGGATAATCCATTTTCTAATTTTGGTTTAGTTCGTAGAACAGCATTGGAGTTGTCAGAAGGTAAAAATTTTGCTAAATCCATTCGATTAGTAAACCGCTATAGTCGTATAGATGGATTTAATTTAGATATTTCCGATCTTAAACTTATCTATCCGGATGCTTACAATAGTGAGATATTAAAAATATCTGACAAAGAAGCTCTGGAGTGGTATGTTTTTACTGCCCTTGTAAGAGAAGAATCACATTTTCAGGAAAGAGTTGTATCTTCTGCCGGAGCAATTGGCCTAAGCCAGTTAATGCCGGCTACAGCTGCAGATGTTGCAGGGAGATTGAGATTTACAAATTATAATTTAAGGGATGCCAATACAAATCTAATGTTTGGAGGCTGGTATCTGGGTAATTTGATAAAAAGAACAGATATAATGAGTGATGCATTATTTGCCTATAATGGCGGTTTAACCAGGGTCAGGCGCTGGAGAGAAGAATATTCCAGTTTACCGGATGATCTTTTTCTTGAAGCTGTTCCTTATAAGGAGACAAGTCATTATGGACGGAAACTGCTTGTTTCATCAGTTGTTTATGGGTATCTTTACGAGGGTATACAACCCGGAGAAATTATAAATCTTTTTTACAGGAATTAATTGAGGCTGTCCTGAACCTCGTAGTTCACATATTATGTATTTTTATATATTATGTACTGTAAGATATCAGTATTACAATCTAAAAAATTAAGCCTCGATTCAGAGGGATTAAGTTAAGGGACGGCCTGAATTATGACATTTATTCAATCTATTTTACTGGGAGCTCTTCAGGGGTTTACTGAGTTTCTCCCTGTTTCAAGTTCCGGTCACCTGGCAGTAGTGGAATCTTTTATGAAACTCCAGGAGGTCCCTGTACTTTTTGATATACTTCTCCATATTGCAACTCTTTTGGTAGTAATTATAGTTTTTAGAACAAGGTTGATTGGAATTATTATTTCTATATTTAAAAGAAAAAATATTAATGATGAAGATAAAGCCAATAGAAAGCTTTTTCTTATGATTCTTGTATCTACATTTTTTACAGGTATTATTGGTCTTGGACTGAATAATCTTGAAGTGGAAAACTATCTGTTTATTATATATCTGCTTTTCATTCTAACAGGGTTTATACTTATTGGAAGCAAATTCTGGGGTGGGAATATAGATTACAGCAGTTTAGGTCTGAAGCAGGGAGTAATTACAGGAATAAGTCAGGGGCTTGGGGTTCTTCCTGGAATCTCCCGGTCAGGCATAACTATATCTGCTGCCCTCCTTTCCGGTATGAGCAGGGAAAAAGCCGGAGAATATTCATTTCTTATATCAGTGCCTGCTATTCTGGGTGCCTTCATTCTTGAGTTTAAAGATGCAGAGGGATTAATGGATATGGTTGATCCTATAACAATAGCAGTCGGTATGCTTTCAGCTTTTATTGTAGGTTTACTTAGTCTAAAGATATTATTAAAACTTATAAAAAATGGAAAATTATATCTGTTTAGTTTCTATTTAATTCCACTGGGAAGTATGGGATTAATATTTTTCAGGTAAAATTATCCTTTCTCCTAATCATTCATTTTTTTTGAAAAAAATCCGATAACGAAGTAAGGGAGAGGTATGCAAAAAGGTCGATTGTCATATTATTCAGCAGCTGTACTGGGATTATTGGGAGTGTTTTTTCTTCTTTCTTTAATTCTAAGTTTTTATGGAATAGGGAATCCCTCCGGGGACTTTCTTAAAGCCAGTTTTACTTATGCATCTTTCTTTATTCCATTATATATTTTTACAGCAGCACTGATGTCTTTTAAAGAGCAGTTTCGCAGTAAATGGGTAATCCTTCTTACTTCTACAATACTTCCATTTTTAACCCTGGTCTTATTTTTAAAAGTGTATCTTGATATTGATAGTTCTTTACCAGTTGTTTTTACAGTCAATCTTATGGGAAGAAAAGAAAGTTCATTTCTTCTGTCTCTTATATTTTTAGTAGAAATATTAATAATTTATGTTCTAAGTATAAAAATATCAGTTGCAACCAGAGCCTCCATAGAAGTAAATACACAGATAATTAAGGAAGTTCCTGAAGTAATTGAAGAACCTAATCATAAAGGCCATTCTATTTTACGCCCTGGAATATCTGAAGAACTTCTTGGAACCAGCTCTGTCGATAGTACTGACTCTTTTGATTCAGATCAATCAGATTATAATAATCCTACTCCATTTATGACAGAAAATATCTCTGGTGATCATAGTAATTTAGATATAGACCTTCCCGAACTGCCATCACTGGATAAGCTTAAATCTATTGGGAATCAAAGTTCGGGCTTAGCAGAAATTTTGGTAAATGATAAAGATCTATCTATTAATTTTGGGGAAGAATATGAAGAGATAGATGAGTCTGAAGAACAGAATAATCCTAATTTTGAAGAAGAAGTATTTTCTGAAATTGGTGAAGATCATCTTATCAATACAGATATTTCAGATAACATTTTAACTGAAGATTCCCCTGTTAAAATTCTCAGTGAAAAGGATACAGGCACTCCAAAGGGGCAGAAAAAATTTACTTATGCAAATTACAGTGTACCATCTAAAAATATACTTAAGGACTATGCTGACAGCCACTATTGGGTAATTGATGATGCAACAAGACTGGCTGCAGAAGTACTAAGGGAAACACTGGAAGAGTTTAAAATTAAAGCAGAAGTTACAGGAATAAAAAAAGGTCCTGTAATTACAATGTTTGAAATTCTGCCTGCTCCAGGTGTGAAGTTGTCAAAGATTGCCAATCTGGCAGATAATATTGCAATGCGTCTTGCTGCTTCCAGGGTTAGAATTGTTGCCCCCATACCTGGTAAGCATGCTGTTGGAATTGAGATTCCCAACAAGGAAAGAGCTATAGTTTCCTTTAAAGAGATGCTTCAGGACGATAAGTTTTTGGATCCTAAGAATGAGATACCAGTTGCCATTGGCAAGGATATTACAGGAAATACACAAATAATAGATCTTGTAAAAACACCCCACCTTTTAATAGCCGGAGCTACTGGTTCCGGTAAATCTGTATGTGTAAATGCTCTTATCTGCTCAATACTTTATAAACGAAACCCCGATCAGGTCAGACTTTTATTAATTGATCCAAAAATTGTAGAACTTAAACTCTACAATGGTATACCTCATTTACTTACTCCTGTAATTACCGAACCTAAACGTGCTTTTCAGGCGCTTCAGTACTGTATTTACATAATGGAACAGCGATATGCACTTCTTGATGGTATGGGTGTAAGAGATATTAGATCCTATAATAAAAAAATAGTTAAAAATAGAATTGCAACAAAAAAATTGCCTTATATTGTAGTAGTAGTAGATGAGTTTGCAGACCTTATTGCAACATCCGGAAAAGAGCTTGAGTCAATTCTTGCCAGGCTTGCAGCTATGGCCAGGGCTGTTGGAATTCATCTTGTTCTTGCAACTCAGAGACCGTCTATAGATGTTATTACTGGTCTTATTAAGGCAAATATTCCAAGCCGGATAGCATTTATGGTATCCAATAAAATTGATTCCAGAATAATTCTGGATACTTCAGGAGCTGATAAACTTCTTGGGCAGGGTGATATGCTTTTCTCCTCTGCCTGGGATCCCTCTTTAACACGAATTCAGGGTGCCTTTTTATCAGATGCTGAGGTTGAAGGTGTAACTGCCCATGTGAAAACCCTTGGTGAGCCTGACTATATTGACGATGAAATTTTCTATGATGATGACACTGAGGATACAACAGATACAGGAAGTTATATAACTAATGATCCTCTAATGGATAAGGCTATAGAAACAGTTGTTCTGGCAGGAAAGGCCTCTGCTTCTTATCTTCAGCGACGTTTACAGATTGGATATAACCGGGCAGCAAGAATAGTGGAAGAGATGGAAGCCAGAGGTATAGTTGGCCCTCCTAATGGCAGCAAGCCCAGAGAGATTCTGCATGTACCGGATCGGGTTCGGGATGCTGGTTCTGAAGAATAGATGAGTTTAATTCACTATGTCATCTAAACCTCCTCTCCCATGGCCAGTCCTCCTCATCCCTTTAAGCATAATGCTCTTAGGCCAAATTTTCGCAAAACTATCCGGAAACTATATCGCGTCCGGTGGATCTATTCTAAATACCTATTCTTTAATTAGTTACATTTGCTTAATAAGCAGAGGATTTCTCTGGATATTTATTATACGTAGAATGCGATTGGTTTTTGCTTATCCTGTAATGAGCATCAATTACATATTGGTACTTCTTGTTTCATACTTTATCTTTAAAGAAGAAATTGTAAGCACAAACTTAATTGGAGCCGGGCTAATAAGCCTGGGTGTTATTCTTATAGGTATTGGAGAAAAATATAACGGGAGAAGGGTTTGATGCTTGTTTATAGTAAACTTCTGTTAATGGTAATTTTAACATCCCTTTCTCAAGTATTTATTAAAATTGGTTCCCGTAAAATAATTACAAATAGTGGACTTTCAGTACTAATAAAAACGTTTTTAAATTATAATATTATTATTGGAATTAGCTTTGTTGTAGCTGCCCCTTTACTCTATTTTTCTGCTCTGTCCAGTGTCCCTCTGAATATTGCATTCAGTGTTAATGGCCTAGGCTACATAATTGTAATTGTTTTAGGAAGACTGGTTTTAAAAGAACATATTTCAATTTTTCATATTACTGGAGGGTTGCTAATTTTTGGTGGCTTTATGGTTTGGAATTTGGGAGCAGGATTATTTTGAAAATATCTGTTGTTATTCCCAGTTACAATGGTTTGGATCGATTGGGTGAACTTTGTGTCAAAATAGAAAAAGCACTTCTGAATAATATTGAATTAGAAGATTTTGAAATAATTATAGTGGATGATGGCAGTAAAAACAGACCGGAAAAGCAGATTATTGAATTACGAAATATGGGTATAGATGTTAAAGGTGTATTTCTTAAACAAAACTATGGGCAGCAGCTTGCTACCCTGGCAGGATTAAAAGTGTCCAAAGGGGATTATATTGTTACTATGGATGATGATCTTTCCCATAATCCGGAGGATATTATCGAATTATTTTCTTCTATTCAAAAAGGTAAGTTTGATGTTATCTATGGAATTCCCAAAAATAGTAGAACTGGATTGTTAAGAAAGAGTGGTTCGTTATTAAGAGATTTGATTTTTAATATATTTTTTAAAAAACCTAAAGGTATTTCTGTTTCAAGTTTTAGAATTTTAAACAGGGTTCTGACAGATAGAATAATAAGTGATATTTCTGAATATCGATATTTGTCTGTTGAAATTTTAAAGCATACACAGGCAATTGCAAATATACAGGTTAGATATAATAGAGCAATAGAAAAAATAAGTCAGTATAATTTTATTAAACTTGTTCTACTTGCTTTATCTCTTATAAGATGTTCCCGTTTTTTTCCAAAATGGATTCGGGTGTCTGAAGCAGCATCAGAAATGAAGTGGGATATTATATGAAGCTCATGATTGTTGGTGGTGGAGAGGCCCAGATAAATGCAATAAAAAGAGCCAAATTTATGGGTTTTTCTGTTGTAGTAAGTGATATGAATCCCGATTGCCCTGGAGCAAAAGAGGCTGATATATTTGTTAAAGCAAGTACTTACAGCTATGAAGAAACTTGTTCTGCTGCAGAAAAAGAAAATGTGGATGCAATATTTACTTTAGGTACGGATCAGCCAGTTCTTCCTGTAACAAAGACTGCTCTGGGATTGGGAATTCCTTCAGGGATAAGTGTAAAAACCGCTTTATCTGTTACAAATAAAAGAATGATGAAACCGATTTTTGAAAAAGCAAAAATTCCTACTTGTAAATTTCAATTTATATCCATGGAATCAGTTTTTAATGATCTTGATGGTTTTACTTATCCACTGGTAATAAA
>DAOVSY010000561.1 GCA_030633365.1 Spirochaetaceae bacterium
AGAACTATTCTATCTCCCACACTAACACCTGATCGTTCATATGAACCCTGTGGCAGCTCCAAAGCATATCTAACAGAATGGGTTGAATTTACAGGTGTTAAAGATTCCGGTTTCATATGGTGAATCTCTTTAATAGTTCCATCTTTGGCAATAAAGGCAATTGAAAGAGGGACATATGTATTCTTCATCCAGAAACTTAGTTTTTTATCCTCTTTGTATGTAAAAATCATTCCAGTATAGGGTTCCAGTTCTTTACGGTTCATCAGTCCCACTGTCTGTTCTTCTCTGGTTACAGCAACCTCAATATGGTAAACATCATTTCCAACTGTTACAGGAACAGTCTTTCTTTCTTCTGAACACCCACTTAAAATTAGAAAAGCGAAAGCTGTAATTGTAATTATCAATAATTGTTTTATCATATCTATCCTCTGTATTGTCACCGATTTTTAACCATCAACTCCCTCAAATAATTCCAGATTAGGTTCATCAGTATCCTTTTCCGGTTTGTTGACAAGTATTTCAATTTTTCTTTCAACTTTTGAAAGATCTTTTTCCAAACCCTTGGCAAGTTTTATACCTTCCTCAAATATTTGCACTGCTTCATCCAGAGCAATATTCCCCGTTTTCATTTTTTCATTTAATTCTTCAAGGTTGGTTAATCTTTCCTCAAAATTTTTCATTTGTGTAAATCCTTTGGTTGCATAGGCGAGCAGTCAACTTGTTGACGACCAGCCTTTGGTTGCATAGGCGAGCAGTCAACTTGTTGACGACCAGCCTTTATTACGAAATAGTTGTAGTTATTTCCATATTTTGCTGCTTCTTTAGTTTATTCCCTGCTTTTATTGAATCCATTAACCCTGGAATAAGTACAGCTATAATTAGTAAAGCACCAGTTGTTATTATCATTACTTTTGCAGAGATATTTAATAAACCCATACCAAATTTTAAATACCCAAGCAGGAAAATTGCCAGTACAACACCAACAATATTACCCTTGCCTCCGGTTATAGAAACTCCGCCTAGTACAACCAGAGTAATAACCTCCAGCTCAAAACCGGTAGCAATATTTGGCCGCGTAGAACCTATTCTTGAAGTAAGAAGTACCGCAGCTATACCGGCAAATAAACCGTTTAGAACAAAGTTCATAAGTCTGACTTTATTAACAGAAATACCTGAAAATTTAGCTGTAGAAGAACTGTTTCCAATGGCATAAAGCTTTCTGCCATATGTAGTTTTATGAAGAACAAAGCCCATAACTACTGCAAGAATCAGAAAAAGCACAAGTTCAAAGGGAACCATACTGTCTCCAATATAACCCTGACCAAAATATCCAAAGTTTTCAGGATAAAAGGTATAGGCCTGATCTTCCAGAATTGCCTGTGATATTCCTCGAAAAAGAGTCATAGAAGCCAAAGTTACTGCTATTGCAGGCATATCCAGCCCGGTAACAAGAAGGCCGTTAAATAAACCTGCTGTCACACCAACACTTAATCCAATTATTACAAGAGTACCGGCACCGGCACCTTGTGAGGAAGCATACCCCATAGCAAAAGAACTTAAAGCCATAATTCCTGCTACTGAAATATCAATATCTCCACTAAGAATAATAAAGATCATGGGCAGTGCCAGAATAGCTTTTTCAGAAAAGGTAAATGTTGTATTTAAAAGGTTAAATGTATTAAGAAAATATGGGCTCAGATTTGAAAAAACCAATACCTCCAGAATCAGTAAAACCAGTAAAATAAACTCCCACCTGGTAGCTATTGCTACTGCTCTAGTCTTCCAGCCACTCTCATCAACCAATCGGGACTTATCTACAAGAGACTTACTGGATGCGATTTTTTTAGCATCAATAGACATTACTGGAGTCTCCTATTAAGTAATTTTTTCTCGTTTCGTTTATCTGAAAGTGAATTGATGATCATTGCACCAAGAATAACAATTCCCTGCAATCCAAGCTGATAGAAAGGTGA
>DAOVSY010000495.1 GCA_030633365.1 Spirochaetaceae bacterium
AAAAATGTTTTCAAACTTTGAAGGTCTGTAATTTCCTTCAAAGTGCCACCATCCTGTTCCTCAATATCATAAAAGGAAGCAAGATCACCACCTGCATTACTGTCTGTACTGGCACTATTTATTTCTATTCCAAGAATTCCCAATGTACTGTTTAAAGAAGTTTCAAAACTCCGGGAGACCTTTCTAAGTTCATTTACTTCATCCCGCATTATTTCCAGACTGGCACTTGTATCCTGCAATGCTTCTGTTTTAGAAATAAGCAGTTGAGAAAGTCCGCTAAATTGAGTGCTGAAAACAAAAAACACCAAAATTATTCCAGAAAGGATAAAGGAGATAAATACAAGTGAAAATACTGAAATTTTAAAATTGAAGATTTTCTTTTCTGAATGAGGTATCAGCATGACAGTAAAACGCTGTTTACCCAGAACCAGTACTTTGTTATAAAACCCTGCAACAGCAGAACCAAACATACTGAAATATCTTACAAAAAAATCCAAAACTATATTCTCAACTTTTTTATAATTATGAGCCGATGACATTCAATCTCCTCCAAAGAATGAATTAGAATACCATTATGATAAAATATTGTCAAATGTAATTGACGACACTAATTCTTCATGATACTGTTTTCTGATAATCTGTTCTTGGAACAGAATAGTCTAACAATCTTCATCAAAATGGAAAACCTTATGAAACTGTTTGATACTCATGCGCATATTGGACTTATTACTGAAGACCCTATTGATCAGCTTATAATTACCCAGGAAGCTAAACAGGAGGGAATTGCACATATATTAAGTATCTGCAACAATCTCCAGGATTTCTTTCAGGTATATCAAAATCTTTCAACAGCAACGCATATATATCATAGTATCGGCGTTTCTCCTTCAGAAGTTATGCATCCGGGAAAAGATTGGGAATTAAAAATTGAAGAAGGTATTAAATTAGATAGAATTGTATCTATTGGAGAAATTGGTCTTGATTATTACAGAAAATTTGGAAATAAAGATGCACAAATTGAACTATTTATAAGACAACTTGAACTTGCTCACCAATTCAATCTCCCTGTTGTTATCCATAACAGAGAGGCAGGAAAAGATGTACTGGAAATTCTTAGAGATAAACTGCCGCCAAAAGGAGGAGTACTTCATTGTTACTCTGAAAATTGGGAATTTGCAAAAGATGCTATGGATCTAAACCTTTATTTTTCATTTGCAGGGAATGTTACATATAGAAATGCACGGAATCTACATGAAACAGCAAAAAACCTACCTCTGGATAGAATTCTTATTGAATCGGAAAGTCCATTTATGGTGCCTTCCGCTTTTCGGGGAAAAAGAAATAAACCATCCTATCTTAAAGCAACCGCTGAATTCATAGCAGAGCTACGGGAAGAAGATGTTGAAGATGTCAGTGCAACTCTTTATGAAAACAGTCTACGTTTTTTTGGACTGAATTCATAATTTATAAAGAAAACATATGAAAACCCCACTTTTCCATCCTGTTGAAATTGGAAATGTAACAATTCCAGGAAATTTGTTCCTGGCTCCCCTTGCTGGATTTACAGATAAAGCATTCAGATCAATCTGTATTGACCATGGTGCTTCATTTACCTTTACTGAAATGGTATCCGCAGAAGCTCTGGCAAGAAACAGTGAGAAAACCCGGAAACTGATGGAAAGAGCAGAAAATGAAAACATTTTGGGTATCCAGATTTTTTTACCAGATGCAGATACCGCCAAAAGAGCATTACCTGAGCTACTTAAAGCAAATCCTACAATTATAGATATAAATTGCGGATGTCCTGTACCAAAGGTTGTAAAAAACGGAGCTGGCTCAGCACTTATGCGAACACCACAAATTATAGAAGAAATTATTAAAACTATATCCGGAGAAACCGACATCCCTGTAACAGTAAAATTTCGTACAGGATGGGATTTAAACTCTATTAATTACCTTAGTTTTGCAGAAGCAGCAATTAGGGGAGGTGCAAGCCTTCTTACTATGCATGGACGTACCAGAAGTCAGGGTTACAGCGGAGAAGCAGACTGGGAGTCTATTAAAAAGCTTAAATCAGAATTTGATATACCTGTAATTGGGTCCGGAAATGTATTTTCTGCTGAAGATGCTGAAAGAATGTTGGAAAAAACAGGTGCCGATGGTATTCTTTTTGCCAGAGGAGCTATGGGAAATCCATTTATTTTTGAAAAAACAAAACAATTACTAACAGGAAATACAGAACCTTTAACAAGCAGTATAGATATCAAAATAAAAACCGCCTGGGAACATCTTTCTCTGGCTGCTTACTATAAGGGTGAAAAAACAGCTTGCAGAGAAATGAAAAAACAACTTTGCAGCTACACAAAAGGCCAGGAAGGATCCGCTGCATTACGCAACAGAATTGTCCGGGCAGAAACACTTGAAGAATACAGAGAAATTTTTAAGGAATATCTTTAAGGAAATTAATTTGATTCATGTACGGGCAAGGCATGCCTTGCCTCAACAGATATTATTATAAATCCATTCCGATTCCAAAATCA
>DAOVSY010000039.1 GCA_030633365.1 Spirochaetaceae bacterium
CATATTATGGGTTTCCCTTTTTTTACACCAATTTATATTCCAGGAACAGAGATAAATATATATGGACCCGTAACCTACGAAGATGAAGGTCTGGATGAGATTATCGGCAGTCAGCTTAGATACAGATATTTTCCTATAAAACAATCTGAACTAGCAGCCAGCATTAATTACCATCCCTTAAAAGAATTAACTATGGATTTAGGAGATGGTTTGTTTGTTACTACTAAATATCTAAACCATCCTGTTCTTTGCCTTGGATACAGGTTTGAATATAAGGCAAAATCAATTTGCACCGCCTATGACAATGAACCCTTTTTAAACTTGTTTCCTACAGATCCGGAAGATCCTGGTTATGACGAAGCAGCAGCTGAAGAGGGAGAAATAGTTGCAAAAGAAGAAAATGAGAAAATTCTTCAATTCTACAGGGGTGCGGATGTACTTGTTCATGACAGCCAATATACCAACAAAGAATATTTGGATGGTAAAATGGGTTGGGGACATACACCATTTGAAACAGCAATTAATTCAGCTCATAAAGCAAATGTAAAAAACCTGTTTCTATTTCATCATGATCCTTTAAGAACTGATGCTCAGTTAAAAGATCTCCTTGATTTGTATAGAAATAAAATTGAAGGGAAAAGCAATCTTAAACTTGATCTGGCCCAGGAAGGTCTTGAGATCGAGATATGAGTTTTAAGTCTTGAATAAAAAATTTGAAAATAAAATTGAAAAATTTCTAAATGACCCTGTATATACTTCCCTATCTCTGCTAAATAAAGGATTTATCAGCAAAAAATCTGAAATATACGGCTTTTCCTTTCAGGAAATTAAACAGATTATAGATATTGCAACTGATCTTGAAATGTGGCAGGAAGGTAAAATATCAGATATTTGGGATGAAGAAAAAACAGAAAAATTAAAGGGAAAAAACCTTAGACAGGAGCTCTTAAAAAGAGTGACAGGAAAATGGAATTTTCTAAAACAACAAAGTAATGACTATAGTAGTTTTAACCCTGAACCAATTTCATCACCGAAACTTAACTTTATCAGTAAAACTGATGAAAGTATAATTCTTGGGGACTGTCCTGTGGCCAGTGAAAAGACAAGATGCTGTAATTTATACACTCTGGATGCTGTTAAAAACTGCGGCTTCGATTGCAGCTATTGTTCCATTCAATCATTTTATACAGATGGGAAAATATACCTTCATGAAAATCTGAAAGATAAACTGGATAAACTGGAATTGGATCCAAATAAAATATACCATATAGGAACAGGCCAGTCATCAGATTCTCTTATGTGGGGAAACAAAGAAGGTATATTAGACGATATTTTCCAGTTTGCTGATAAAAACAAAAATGTTGTTCTTGAACTTAAAACAAAATCCAATGCAATTGGTTATTTTCGTAAAAATAAGATCCCTTCAAATGTTATTGTAACATGGTCCCTAAATACAGATGTCATTATTGAGGCAGAAGAACACCATACTGCTACTTTAAGCGGAAGACTCGAAGCTGCCAGAGCAATTGCAGATATGGGAATACTGGTGGGTTTCCATTTTCATCCTATTGTGGAATACAAAGGATGGGAAGCAGAATACCATAGCATTATAGATTTTATTCAGGAAAACTTTATACCCGAAGAAGTTGCACTTATATCCCTTGGAACTCTTACATTTATTAAACCTGTTATCAAACAATTACGCAGGCGAAAACTGGAAAGTAAGATACTGCAGATGCCTCTTACAGATGCAGAGGGGAAATTTTCCTACCCCCTGGATATAAAAAAACAAATATTCAGCTCTGTTTATAACAGGTTTTCAGAAAAATGGAAAACAATGGTATACTTTTATATGTGTATGGAAGATAAATCTCTGTGGAAGGATATTTTTAACAGAGAATATAAGACAAATGGTGAATTTGAAGATGATATGAATGATCATTATATTAGGAAGATTAAATGGCTCGAAGACCGGAAGAAAAGTATAAACCAGGAGAACTGACAAAAATTAAGAATAATCTCGGAGATTTATCCAAAGATGAAGCTGAAAAAATGTCTAAAATTCTTGGTGGCGAAATTGGTGTAGAACAAACAGATCAAAATATCAATGATCGTTATATGGATATGTCTAACCAAAACAAATCCAGAAGCAAAGATAAGTGGATTCATCATACTCCCATATCAAATGATAATATTCATGAAAATGAAGATGGCGATAAAATTAAATTTAGCTACCTGGAAAAAATTAAACTATTCTATCTGGCTTCACATCCTGACCATAGTATTAAAACAACTAAACAAACAATTAGAGCGGTTTTTGATATTTTATTAAATCAAAAAAATTATATAAATCCTAATCTCATAGAAAGCAGCAATTATTTTTTTTATAAATCCATAAAAAATCTTGTAAAATCTACCAGAGTCATAAGCAAAAGCATAGAAAAAAAATATATAAGAAGAGAAGAAAATCCATTTTACTGGTTAATAGCAGATACAATTTGTTCCTGGGATATAGAAAGTATTCAGGAAGAAATTTTTAAACTTAAACAAAAATCACAAAACATCCCCCTTGATTCCTGGGCTCCTCTAATTAAGCAAATTTACATTCCTATTATACTTCTTTCAAAATTAAACCGAAAAAAAGATATAGAAGGGGCATTACAATATTTATATAAACTATCCATAGATGGTTTATTTAAAAAAGATCTGCAAATTGATCGTCTCCGTAAATCTTATACACTGGCAGTAAGTGAAATTAATAATGTATTTGTTATTATTAAATTTAGACTTTATCCATTACTGCTAATGTTTGTCTCATCTAAAGTTTATGATTACAATACTATGTTCAAACTAAAAGGGCATGAAATACTTAATTTCCTGGATCTTAATACTGGTGATTTAATAACTTTTTTTGAAAAAGAAGATTCTGTTACTTTCAAAAAAGAGTCTATTGAAGATGACTCTATGGAAAGCAAAATTGAAATAATTGAAAACATAGGAAATCAGCAGGGACTTATTTTTCTTGATAAAATGTTTCCAACTGCCGGATGGGAACGGTTATCAGAAAACCCTGATATGTACCCATATTTTAAACCAATCCTTAATATCCCTAATGAAATCTCATTAATATCACAAAATGATCCTCTTCAGAAAATTGTTATCCTTATAGCAATATTAAAAGATTTGTTTTATGGATTCAGCAATATTGACTATGGATATTATGTAAATGAGGTGGATAAACCCGTTGAAGTAAAAGATGAAATAGATTTATTAATAAAAAACTGGTACCTTTTTATAGATGAACTAATTTTAAAACAATATTTAAGTCCACTTAATGAATATTGTAGAAATTTGGAGAGAAGTACTGACCTGACTGAAACAGAGTACACCAAAAGAATAGCCTCTGATATTCTATGGTTAAAAAAAACATATATATTTCCAAACCTGCCTATTAATTTACCAAAAATCATGCAGCCCAGGACAAAATCGTTACTTCCAAAACTATATGAATCAGTAAAACAATTAAAAGTTATTCTTAAAAGAATGGTTCTTGAGATATACAGTCAGGGAGAAATTGCAATTGAGACACTTAAAAACCCCGAAGATGAACCATGGTTCGAAATAGAAAATCATGTATCAAAAAGACTGATTTCAATATTAAAGGCAAACAATAAAAAGTTAACAAATAAAGAACTAATTCTTTATACATATGAAATAGTTGAAGTTCTGGACAATATTATTCAAACTACTAACCAGGAAGTTAATAAGGTTGGTATTTCAGGATTATTTAGAAGTGAAGGATCAAGAGGTTTTAAGCCAATTTACTCTGTAAACTCTGAAAACACTTTTTTTAGAGTAAAAGACAAAAAATTTAAAACAAATATAGATTTAAATGAAGAAACAGGTTCTACAGATTTACTTACTGGCTTCTATGGAAAAGCACAACTATCATCATATCTTCCACAATTTATTTCCACTTATACAAGCTTAAAAAAATCATTCAGTTTTATGCACATTAAAATCCATAATTTTGATACCAAGCCTTTGGACACATCAATAAAATCTATTAAAAATACAAGCCAGGCTATTTCAGAATCAATACATTTATTAAACGATATTCCTTTCAGAACAGAAAAAGACAACTTCTATATAATTCTACCGGAAAAAGATAGAACTCTTGCCATAAAAACCGGAGAACGTATATTTTCCAGCAAGCACAATATTCATCAATTGTATATTGGAATTTGTGAATATAAAGAAGATATAGGAATTGAAAAAATTATGGCTTATTTGGATAATACAATTTTAAAACTGCTCCCAACACCAGGAATCTCTTATTATGATATTGAGAGCGAAAAGTATACCCAGGTATCACCATAGGGACAGTCAATAATCAGAATCCGCCATTAAACACGACAGTGCAATACAATAAAATTTAGACTTTGCACTTTCACTTCGTGACATTACAATAACCGGTTTAATTGTTCCCTGGATAAGACCTGCCAGTTCTGCATCTGCAAAAAGCATCAAGCCCTTATAAAAAACATTACTCGCTTCCAAAGTTGGGAATATAAGAACATCAGCCTCTCCGTTTATTGGAGTAGGAACTCCCTTTACCTCTACAGCATTTTTATCACAGGAAAGAAAAATATCCAAAGGTCCATCAATAGTACAACCAGAAATCTGCCCCCGGTCATTCATTTTACAGATCATAGAATCCGTAACAGTATTTGGTATTCCAGGATTAACTTTTTCGGTACAACTAACCAGGGATACTTTTGGATTTTCTATGCCCAGTTTGTGAGCCATCGCTACTGAATAGTTTACCATAGCTGTTTTTTGTTTTAAGTCTGGAAATGGTATTACAGCCGGATCAGATATAAACAGAAGTTTATTATATTTAGGAATATCCAGAGCTCCTACATAGCTCATTATGGCACCAGGGGGTAACAATCCCTTCTCTTTGTCCATTACAGCTTTTAAAAACTTATCTGTTCCAACAAGTCCCTTCATAATTACATCAGCATCCCCATTTCGAACCATGGCCACAGCTTCTGTGCAGGAAGATACAGGATCAGAATTATGATGAATCTCAAATAGCTCTGAATTAATTTCTTTCTCTACACAAACAGATTCAATAACTGTCTTATCACCAATTAGAACTGCATCAGCAAGACCTTCTTCAACTGACTTTGCTAAAGACTCAATAGTATAAGGATCCTGTCCAAAGGCAACAGCAATCTTTTTTTTTGGTAGAGATTTTACTCTTTCTACAAGATCATCAAGGCTTCTTAGAGCTTTCATTACAGCATCTCTTTAATACAATCAGCAAGAAGCTTTATACCCTTCTCTATTGTTTCTTCATCAGAGTTAGTAAAGTTAAGGCGAAAAGCATTTACGTCTGTTTTATTTGTATAAAAGGGATCACCAGGAACAAAAGCAACATTTTTCTCAATGGCTTTGTCAAACAGCTTCATAGAGCTTATTCCTTCTGGCAATGTAACCCATAAAAACATTCCTCCTTCAGGATCAGTAAAGTTAATTTCTTTAGGAAAATATTTTTTTATGGCACTAACCATTGTTTGTTTTTTAGAAAAATAGAGTGTCTTTATATTTTCTATGTGTTCATCCAGACTGTAATCATTTAAAAACTGATCCACTATTCTCTGGCAAAAATAGTTAGTATGCAGATCTGCTGCCTGTTTTGCTACTAACAGTTTTTCCATAACTTTATCCGGTGCCACAATCCAGCCAAGTCTGAAAGAAGGAACAATAGTTTTGGAGACTGTCCCCAACAAAATTGTTTGTTCCGGAAGAAGTTCCATAAAGGATTTTTTATTACTCCCGGTAAAGCGAAGTTCTGCATAAGGATTATCTTCTACAAGATAGACTCCACTTCCTTTTAATGCATTTGCAACATTTTGTCTGTTTTCATTTGTATAGGTAATACCAGATGGGTTTTGAAAATTTGGTACTGTATAGAGCATTTTAGGGTTATTAGTTTCAAGAGCTTTTTTAAGAGCGACCACATCCATTCCACCTTCGGAAACAGAAACAGGAAGAAAATTGGCCTTATAAACACCAAAAGCCTGAATTGCTCCCAGATAACCTGGTTCCTCAATTGCTACACTGTCACCCTCATTTAAAAATATTTTTCCAAGAAGATCCAAACCCTGCTGGGATCCATTTGTAATAAGAATATTTTCTATAGTGACATCAAGGGAATAAAAGCTTTTATATCGCTTTGCAATCATTTCCCGAAGGCCTTTATAACCTTCAGAATTACTGTACTGGAAAACATCAGGACCAACTGTTTCAAACACCTTATTAGTAGCTTCTTTTATATTTTCTATTGGGAAAAGATCCCTGTTTGGAAGCCCTCCAGCAAAAGATATTATTGAAGGATCTGCAGATACTTTTAATATTTCTCTTATAAAAGATTTAGGAACGTCGGATATTCTGTTTGAAAACATTTGAGTAAGTCTCCTTGATTGGAAGGGTTCTAAGAGGACTATAACATTGAATTCATGGGCATACAATCAAAGAATTGTAAATTTAATAGTACAACTTAAGATGACAATTTTACTAATACTTGCCTTAAACTACTTTAGGTTGTAAATTACTTATAGCAGATTAAAGAGGTGGATATGGTAGCAGGTAATTTTTCATTTGGTGTAGTTGTTTTAGACGGAAAATCGTATACAGAAGATATTATAATTGAAAGGGGAGAAATAAGCCGCAGACACAAAGCTGTTTCCAGAATTAGTAAAGAAGCCTACGGACACACACCCTTAACTGTCCATGAAAATATTCCCTGGGATTGTGATACTCTGATAATTGGTACGGGAATGAATGGAGGCCTGCCAATTACTGATGAGATATTTAAAACAGCAGATGAGTTATGTGTCAAAATTATTTTGAAAAAAACAAAGGATGCTTTGGAACATCTGGGAGATAAAGATACTAATTTTGTATTACATCTTACATGCTGATTTTAAATCAATTATTATTTAATTAAATATTTGTTCATATATTATATCATTGGGCTTCTGCCAAACATATTATGTTGCTTGTACAACTTTTTCTTTTATCCTCCCATCAATTATTTCGATCTGCCGTCCGGCTTCCTTTATACTCACAGGATCATGGGACACCATTATAATAGTATGATTCTCTCTGTTCAAACTTGCGAATAAATCCATTATTTCATCTCTTGTACCCGTGTCCAAATTCCCGGTGGGCTCGTCTGCAAATAAAATTAATGGCTTGTTTACCAGTGCTCTTGCAATAGCTATTCTTTGTAATTGGCCACCAGACAATTCTGAGGGAAGATGTTCTGCTCTGTCAGACATACTCACTCTTTCCAATGCTTCCATTGCCATCTCTTTTTTATCTTTAACAGCCATTTTTATTGGTGCCAAAGGCAGAAGTATATTTTCCATGGCATTAAGATAGGGAATAAGGTTAAAGGCCTGAAAAATAAATCCAATATATTCAGACCTTAATCTTGCCAGACCATCATTGTCCAGTTCCTCATATATTGAAATATCATCAACAAATACTTTGCCTTCTGTTGGATGCTGCAGACCTGCCATCATTGTTAGAAGTGTGGTTTTCCCACTTCCCGAAGGCCCACATACTGCAACATAATCACCTTCATTGATTGAAAAAGAGACATTCTTTACTGCTTCGACAATAGATTCATCCTTCCCAAAAAATTTTGTTGTATTTTCCAACTGAATCAACATACTTCCTCCTCTTTTTCTTATAAACTGTTAATTGTTTTTACAGGATCAATATTGGATGCATATACTGCAGGCCACCAACTGGCTCCAGTCCCAAGCAATATTACAGCCAGTACTCCGACCAAAAAGCTGCTTTTGTTAAAAAATAATTCTGTAATTTCAATATCTGCAAGTATTGGTAAAAGTGTGTAGGAAGCAATAACAGCAGCAATACATCCAATTATTCCAGCAGAAAAACTTATTATAAAGGACTCTGATAAAATAATTTGTATTATATGTGATCTTGAGTATCCCAGAGCACGAAAAATTCCTATCTCTTTTTTTCTTTCAGAGATTGACCCGGAAACCGTTGAGAATACAATTAAACCACAAAGAATTATTAGTATAAGACTTATTGCCCATGTAAAGCGGCTTATTTTTCCTACAATAAGCATTTTCTGTTCCATTACCTGCCTTACAGCTCTAACATTTACATCAGGCATAAGAAAAGCTATTTGTGAGACTAATTCATCAATTGGACAATCACTGCAAAGAGCAGAAACCTCAATAAGCGAAACCTTTCCATGCTTTCCCAATATTTCTTCTACAGCACTCATGGGTGCAATAAGAGCACTGTCATCCTGACTTCCGGTAAGCCATAAAATCCCAGTCACTGTAAAAACTTTATCCTTAATAGAGACTTCACTTCCTGTAGACAGATTTAATTTTTCTGCAACATCTCTTCCTGCAAGAATTTCATTTTCTTTTACTGGAAATTCTCCCTCAATATCCCACCAGCTTTTTATTTTACGCTCTTCTTCAGGTATTACGCCGACAAGGAGTACTTCAGAATTTAATTCTCCTGCCTGGACCTGACCAACTCCTATCAATTTGGGTGAAACAGCACTTATATTTTCATTGTTTTCGATAGAGTAGATTTTCTCTACATCGATTGCTTTTATTTCCTCAATGCTGGTAACTATACCACCCAGATTTATTCCGCCATAGGAGAGTGACAAACTTTCTGTTTTTGGTGTTATTACAATATTTGCACCGAACTCATCAAATTCATTTTCAATTTCTTTTTGCTGATTTTCTATCAAAGTAAAAAGAGTTAAAATAGTAGCAAGGCTTAATATCATGGCGGATAAAAGAAAGACTTTTTTGCTTTTTTGACGTTTAAGGCTGTAAAGACTAATATCAATAAGTTTCATACTTATCCTTCCTAGAAAAACCTAATGCCGGTATCGATAGCATCAGTGTTGATTACAATTAAACCATCAGTTTCAATTCTTTCCAGAGGTGCCGGATTACATCCACCTTCTTCAACATTTATCATGACACTGGGAAAACGTCTTCCACAATTATTACAAACCATAAGATCGCCCTCCTGTCTATATCCAAGTCTGGCTTCATAGCAGACATCACAAGCATCAAATGCAGCCCTTATTACATTATCCGAGGATTTAAGGATAAAAAAATTAACATTCTTTCCATTTGAATCATACTGAAAGTATTTTGCTGTCCCATCAGAAAAATCAGCTGATTTAAATTCGATCTTTCCATTTATCCCTGAAACCTTTGTATAGCTTATTCCTTTATTTGAAGGAGGCGTGCTTTTAAAAAGTACTTCAGAAAGATTTTGAGGGTTTTGAGTTTTTATATTATTTTGAATTATCGTAATTGATATTAAGGCTGTTATTGCCAGAAATAAAGAAATTGATATGGTTATTATTGACTTTCGTTTTTTCCTTTTATTCTGTAAAACCATCTCTTTTTTGGTTCTTTTACTCATTGTTTTCTCCTTAGGGTTGCATAGCCGAGCAGTAAGCGAAGCGCACGACCAGGCTTAGTTAATTATTGTAGTTTGATGTAATGGGATGGAGGTTATTTCAACAGCGAAGAATGGTTGTTCGTTTTGGTACTGTAATAATTACACCTATTTTATCGTGTAATGGGTTTTCCATGTTTTGAAAAACATAACTTAGTAAAGATATCCCCTGACTATACAGACTCTCATCGATTTTCTCTGTAAAAAATCCTGTAGAATCTGTATTGGTATCAGGTATTGAAATATCACAACAGTCATCATGAACACTATCATCTAAGGGGGTTATACACATCATACAGTTTGTATCTGGTATAACATGATCACATAAAGGGTCACCTGAAGCAGTATCAGCTACCAAAATGAGAAAAACTAAAAATATTGAGACATTCCACCGTAATAACATTATAACCCTTATTCATTACCTTTATACTTAAGTATTAGTTGATTTCTGATTAAATGTCAATTATAAATTCAACAGAGCTTTTACTGGACATCCAATTCTGACCAGTCTATATTCAATGTCAGAATGAATAAACAAATCTATCCCATATCACAGGTAACCCATGAATAAAAAAGACCGCTTTATAAAAGCTACCCGTAAATATTTAATGTACACACTTTCATTACCCGAAAGGACAATACGTTCACTTGCCGCCATCGCAGGTGGGACAACAACATTACTAACTGAGATGTTGTTTCCAGAAACATTACGGAACACCACTATTTATAATGTCAGTTTTGGGATGCTGCAGCGCTTTGTAGTTGAAAAAGTAGCTGGTATTGAATCCAGTTCAGATGAGAATAAAAAAGAACTTGCAAATGATTATTTGCAGAGGAAAATGGCAGGAACTGCATTGGAAGCAGCCGGACTCCTGGCAATGCGATTTTCACCTCTCTGGGTTTTTGCAATAGCTGGAGATGCCGCAGGAGGGACTAAGGTATTTCTTAACCGCCTTGTTGAGCACTTGAAGGAAAATGAGATAATTCCACAGGAAGCAAAAGCAACAGAGTTAGTAGATGTCCTTGAAGCAATACAGGTGGCTTCCAGTAAAAGTGCAACATCAATAGATACACCTCCACTCTCACGAAAAAAACTAACCGAATTGGCAGATGAAATGAAAGAAAGTTATACCAGGGTATTTAAAAGCACAACAAATCTGATCCCCCGACTTGATACCATTTGGGAAAATATGGAGCAACTGGCTCATCGTGAGAAAATTCCTATCGAAAGATTAGGCGGAATTATAACTGTAGAAGCTTTATCCTTAACTAAAAAAGGGGCAGGAATGGTATTTGAAACTGGTCGAACCGGGGTCGAATTATTTGATGAAAAAATTCTGGACAGTTACAGACAAACTTTAAAATTAGTTTCAGAAAAAGGAATCGATAAATATATGAGTTCCCACATGCAGCCATTTATGCAATCTGCAAAAGATCACTTTAATCCTATCCGAAAAACATGGTTTGAAACTAAATTTGGCAGTAAACGAAATCAGCATCAAGATTACTGAATTATTTAATAGAAACTTTTTAGAAAATTGGTTTTATCTCTTGGTTTAAGTCTTTTTTACTTGACATATACATACATACACGATAGTTTGTATATATGAGACGCATAAAAGAAGATGCAGATAAAACCAGACAGACAATTATAGATGCAGCGTTAACTGTTTTTAGTAGTAAAGGCTATAACCCTGCCCGGTTGCAGGATATTGCAGAAGCTGCGGGTGTTACACGAGGTGCAATTTATCATCACTTTGGCAGCAAAGCGGATCTATATATATGCCTGGTTAGAGAATCCTCTGAGCAGTTCAACTTAGTCATAGCCCAGGCTATTGAAGGCGGCGGTACATTTAAGGAAGTTGCAACACGGGTTCTTGTTACTGGCTGGTCCCTCCTTGAAGAAGATCCCCAATTGGCGAAGGTTGTAGAACTTATCAATTTCAAGACAGGTTTCACTGCTGAATTAGAAGAACTAAATATTCAGCGCAAAGAGGGAGCAATAACCCAGGTAGTCTATATAGCTGGATTCTTTCAGAGAGCTATTGATAAAGGAGAACTAAGTTCCGGGATTGACCCTGAACTTGCCGCCCGTTCTTTTATGGCTTATCAGAATGGTATGATGAACCTTTGGCTGTCCAACCAGACGGCTTTTTCTCTTAAAAAGAGTGCATCTACCCTGGCAGAAACTTTTTTCCAGGGGATAGAAACAGTGTAATTTTTTTGCTTAATTTACATACATATCAATATGTATGATTAAAATACAAGACCTTATAGGAGTAATTATGTTCGAAAAAATAAAAAGGAATAAACTAGTTACATTTTTTATTTACTCATATCTATTATTTTGGGTAGGTATAGCATTTATCGGATTATTAGTATTTTTAGGTGTTCCCGTATTAGTTCAGGATATTATGAAGAATGTTGTAGCCTGGACTCCAACTTTTGTTGTATTGATAATGTTTAAATCATTATATCCAAACGTAAAATTTAAAGATTATTTAAAAAATAACTTTTTATGTAAAATAAAGCCTCAATCTTTCATTATTTCATTACTAATACAGGTTTTTGTTCTAATTATAGTTGTGCTGATGTTTTTGTTTTTGTCCGGAACAAAGTTCAGTTCATTGGAATTTATTGCCCTTCAAAGTATTATTCCTGTATTTTTAATAAACTTAACAAGTGGTCCAATTGGGGAAGAGCTGGGATGGCGTGGATACGCATTAAATAAGTTACAGAAAAAATATTCTCCTCTAATAGCATCGATTATTCTGGGATTATTCTGGGGATTTTGGCACCTGCCATTATGGGTTTTATCAGGATACACAGGACTACAACTTTTTTATTATATTATCACATTTCTAGTAGCTGTAACATCTCTATCTGTATTTACTACATACTTTTATAATAAGAGTAAAAATATTCTTATAGCAATGTGGATTCATTTTTGGTTCAATTTCTTATTAAGGATCGTTATAATCGATCTATTAACTTTGTTAATTTATATGTCATTGGTTTATTTAATTATTACTTTACTTTTAATATTTTTTAAAAGAAAAGAATTGCTTTAACTAAAACAATTTTTAGAATATTTAGTGACACTTGCTGCAACCTGGGATTTCAACTTTTTTTATTTTGTCATTATCATGACATTTCATACAGGTATCACTACCCTGCTCTTCAATAACATTCCCATGGAATTCATCTAAAACCCAATTTTCAATATGACTCCCATATATTAGAAATCGGGCAATTTTCTCAAGTTCAGAGGTATTTAGAAAATCCAGATGAGCCATTGGAGATGCCTGGGAAAAAATCATAAAATCTATATCCTCAGCCAGCTTTTCAACATATCCCATATCTGGTTTTGCAGTTGCAAATGATGAGATCTGATGACAACCAAGACAGTTTTCTGCAAACAGGATTGCTCCAACAGTATCAGAAGCAGCAAAAGGAAATTTTATTGTATTCTCTTCATCACCAAAGATCATAATAACTAAAAAAAATAATAAAACAGCAAAAAAATATTTCATATTCATTATTATAACAATCATGAATATTAAATCAATGATTATACACACTCTTGACATTATGTTCATATGAACATATATTCATATGTATAGAGTTTTAAGGAGAGATACTTGAATAAACCTGATATTAAAGAAGAAGATTATTTTGAACTGGCAGATTTTTTCTCTGCTTTTTCCGACTCAACCCGATTAAAAATACTTATGAATCTTCTGGAAGGTAAAAAAACTGTTACAGAGATTTGTAATCTAACAGGAATTTCCCAAAGTGCTATAAGCCATCAGCTTACAAAATTAAGAATAATGAAATTGGTGAAAGGAACTAAATCCGGGAAATTCACTTATTACACTCTGGATGATGAACACATAGAAACAATACTTAACTACTCTCTTGAACACATCATGGAACTATAGAGGATTTATTCTGGCAACGACATATACATTACACACTAACAATTTGAACTGTGCAGCCTGTGCAGCAAAAATAG
>DAOVSY010000265.1 GCA_030633365.1 Spirochaetaceae bacterium
ATCCAATTGCTTTATTCAGATCAGAGTTTATTAATATTTTTAAGATTTGACCATCCCAGGAATTTGGAATATCAATTATTTTAACAGCAGATTCCAAATGAGAAAATTCGGGTAATAATTTTGACAGAAGATTTTCTGAATGACTAAAAAATATGTTATTAAAAATTATATTATCTTTATCCGGATCGAGGGGAAGATACTTAATAGAAGTTTCTATTAAAGCCTGAAAGAAATGGGTTCCAAAAGAAAGGTCAGGAGTATAATTCCCTTTCTTTCTGGCTATTTCGATTAAAACTGATGTATTTTTTATATCTGCATAACTTACATTAACACCCAGTTTAATGTCTCCCCGACTTCCCCATCTACCTGGTCCCATAAGTATAAATTGTTTTTTTGGAAGTATCTTATTTAGTTTTCCAACAGCTTTTCCAACATCTTTCAAGTCAGACAAATTATTTATTAAGCTGTATTGATCCGGATCCACATATACCAGATGTGTTATTTCAGGAATATGTCCATTACTTATATAGTTTTCGGCAGTAAATAAAATCTTTTCCGGTTTTATATCCTGTGGTATAGGGGAAGGGCTGTTATCTGAATTATAACTTTGGGGCCTGCATTGAAGAAGATAAAGATCTTTTCCATCATGTGCAAACTCAATATCTACGGGTTCTCCAATTTTTAATTTTAATATTTCCAGAGTTTCTTTAATTTGTTTTATAAAATCTGTATTAGTAAATAGGCCCTCAAAATTTATAATTATATGGTCAGACGGAAAATCTACATTTATCAAAGAACCAGGTTTTTGAATAAATCCATCAGAACTGACAGATATCATCTGTTTAATAAGAGGAATTTTGGGCCCAAGTTCTTTTAATATAACAGTAGTTTCAATAGTTTCAAAATTACTGGTTTCCATGTTTATAACATCAATAAATTTTGGAGAATATTTAATAATTTCATTAGTGCTTACATTTACACGAAGATCAGGTTTGCCGGGAGATATCATTATAGGATAATCATCAGCAAGTCTATCTACAGCACGGGTACCCAGGCCTGGAACCATTCTTATAAAACCATCATCCTTTGTAATTCTGGGAGACCATCGAAAGTTATTTTCACTAAATGCAACACCTGCAAAGCTGGGAAAGAAGTATTTTCCTACTTTATTTCCAACAACCTCCTGGATAAGAATCCCCATCTCCTCATTAAAATCCAACAATCCTTTTTCGCTTCTGTATTCAATAGGGTCCTGACTAAAAATTGAAGCATAAACTTCAGCTATTGCATCTTTAAGAGCAAGAAGTCTTTTCTCTTTATCTCCTGTATTTGCTAAAAAGAGGCTTTTATATTTACCGGAAAATGCAGCTTTTAAACTATCTTCCAAAAGACTGGATGATCGGACTATTATTGGTTTTTTACCAATGTTATCAATTATCATAGTCAGTCCTCTTTCAATTTCAGGAGGGAAAAAAGAGTTCTTAAATATTTGTACAATGTTAGGATATTCAATATTTATTTCATCAAGATCCTTATACTTTTGTTCCATTACACCTTCAAGATTATTGTAATGGATAAAACTGACCATACCATCGGAAGTTAAATACCAGGTGTTTGGAGTTTTAATTTGTTTTAACAGAGGTTTATCTTTTACTTCTTTTAATATCTGCATGGCTAAAAAAAGACCGGAGCTTTTCCCTCCCAGCCTGCCATGACTATCCGAGGGGTATATAATTTTTTCTATAAGGTCATAGTAATGTTTAATTTTTATATGGTTTTTTGCAATTTTAATAAAATCAAGCTGATCAGAAAAAAAATATCGGATAAGTGAAACTCTCAAACCTTTTTCTGCACTTGCAGAAAGAACAGTCCCCTCATTTGTTATATGTTTATACTTTGTTATGGCGTCAATTATTGTATGAAGAGAGGAATTTTGATTATCCAGTGCCTTAACAAGAAATCTTGATTTATCTTCTTCTATCCAGTTTTGAATATTATTAAGAATATGCTGATCTGCTAGATACGAGGAAGCAATTTTAAAAATTTCTTTACTAATTTGGCTAATAGTATCGGTACTTGTTATGCTGGTTGGGCTGTTTGCATAAGCGGTCTGAGTCGATTTGAATAGCTTATTTTGGTTATTGTATTTTTCCAAAAGATTTTTTGCATCTTCTATCCCATTCCAGCATAAGTAATGAAGCATTTTTTGCGATATGTAAACGTATAAATTTCTGTCAGCTCTGTTGAGCATATCAAGAATAATACTCCATTCACTTGAAATCTCTTTTTTAGTATCTTTTTTCATTGTCTGCCACTCAGAAAAAACATCTTTAAGGTCTCTGTAGAGAATGACATAACTTATTCGGTCAGCAATTGTTTTTATTAGTTTCGATTCTTCTTTAAGAAATGGAACACATGCAGTCTGTGGAGATTCCTGTTTATAGGAAACAGTAATTTCTCCTGTAATTTTATCCTGATAAAAAATTGAAGCTTTTAGTTCACAATTGGTTTCAGTATATTCCAAAGATTTATATTCCATATTCCGGTATTTAATTTTTGACTGTGCTATCTGTGGAAATTGAAATCCAGAGGGAAGAATATTGGCAATCTCTTTAAACATAGTTGTTAGAGAAAATTCTTCTTTGTGAAGAATTTCTTCTACATTGTACAGGCAGTTTAGTTCTTTACTGCGTTCCTGCAGATCTTTTAACAATGCATCCATGGGTTCGATTTTTTTCATTTAGTAATTATCCCTGTGTGTGTACTTCCATCTATCACTATTTTAAGAGGGTTGTCCAATGTAACCCTTTTTACTATTTTTTGGTTTGTGTCTATACAAATATTGTTGAGCCAGTTCCAGTTAAGATAATCATCAGAAAAATCATCTATACATAAATAGGGTATTCGTAAATTTGTAATGTTATGGAAAAAATGGGAGCCCTGGCTCATATCCACCGGCCTCCCATTAAAAGATGCTTCAATAATAACTCCTGCATTGGATATCATTGACCAGGTAACAGGTATTCCCAGCCATGGGTCAGAACTTCCCCATCTTCCAAACCCTATAAGAATATATTTTCTGTTTTCTTCCAGCATTTGTTTATTAATATTTTCGATTTCTCTTGATATAGTTCTACTATCCTTAAAGTTGAAATCTTCCGGATTAATATAAACAATATCTTTTATATTTTTAAATTGTCCGTTGCCCATGGAGTTACTGGATTTTATAATAATACTTTCTTTATTGATTTTAGAAATATCTATAGAAACCTTTTCTTCGGATATATTCAAAGGACGTACCTGTAACAGAGAAAATTTATGTTTTGTTTTTGTGTCTCTGGAGAGTGTCACAGCAAACTCTATTTCTACCTGGGTTTCCAGCTTGTTTTTGTTTATTTCCATTAAATCAGTTAGTATTTCATTTATCGGGAGTTCTTTATTTTGAAGAATAGGTGCAAAGGTTACAATTCTTGGTCCGCTGCCGGATATTCCTGATTCAAGTCGGTCTGAATATGGATCATATGTTGAAGCTGCATATTTAAGTGAATTATCATATTCTGCTTCCTGGAGAGTAAGTTTTTTAAGATATTCTGATTCGGAAATTGGGTTATATTCTTTTATGCTGTTCATGTTAATTGCCCAGCAATAACTTTGTGTATTTTTCATCATATCATTAACTGAATTATATGGTGGAGGAGAGGCCGGGTAGGCTGGTGAATATGGCCATGGATTTCCTCCATCAACAATAAATTTACCAAGTCCAAGTGCCAGACTAATTACACCATCTTTAGATTCTGAGTGACCTGTAGGGTAATAGTTAAAAGTTCGTGCTACCCCGGAAATATCAGGATAAAAACGTCTGTTATGAAGAAAACCTGCAACATTTTGTATTATAACAGCCATTTTTTCTTTCCTAATATCGTTTTTTGTAGCTTCCATAGCACTTTTAGGTCCGGAAAAAAAAGTAGAAGCATAGATAAGTTTAATAGCCTCAGTTAGTTTTAAAAATCTTGTATCTTCATCTGCCTGATTACCAGGAATCATTTTTGTTGTATACATCCCTGCCATAGGAGTCCTGGCAGAATCTTCAAGGAGACTGGATGATCTTATGGCTAAAGGTGTAGTCTTACTTGAGGCGATTACCCTTAGATCTCCTAATATATTGGCAGGAAGGGACGCTTTTTGAAATTGATGTGCTATTCTGCTGTCATCCAATGTCGATAAAGCAAATGGATAAAGATTGTTTTGTTCCATAAAAGCATCAAAACATGATGTTGTTATTACAATTGTTTTCGGGATACTAATATTAAAGTCTGGGTAATTGTTAAATATTTTATTTTTAGATATTTCATAAAGCTTTTTAAGACCCTCAGCCTTTCCTCCAAAATTTCCATTACCCAGATAGGAATAGGTCTCATCCATAAAAGTTTTACGTAAAAATGGACATATCTCATTCATAAAAAATTATATCCAGCCTCTGCTTCTACATGCTCCTGCAACACGATCAACTGCTAATATATATGCTGCATCTCTGGTATAGAGGTTTTGCTTTTTGGACAAATTACTTACATTTATAAATGCATCAGTCATTTTAACATCGAGTTTACTAAGGACTTCTTCTTTACTCCAATAGTAATTACTATTGCTTTGGACCTGTTCAAAGTAACTGCATATTACACCACCTGCATTCGCAAGGAAGTCCGGTATTAAGAAGATCTCTTTTTCCTGAATAATTTTGTCTGCTTCAATAGAAGTAGGTCCATTGGCTCCTTCGGCAATTATTTTAACTTTATTGCTAATTAAACC
>DAOVSY010000639.1 GCA_030633365.1 Spirochaetaceae bacterium
AATAATAAATAAGTGTAGAAAACTTATAAATCACAATATTACTGTAATCAATATTCCTGATGGACCCAGAGCTTCCTCCAGAATCTCTGCCTTTCTTACTGCAGTTGAGATATTTAGAAATACAGGAATAGAGACAATTCCTCATATTTGCTGTAGAGATAAAAATTTAATTGGTCTCCAGTCTGAACTTCTAAGTACACAGGCTGCTGGACTCCGAAATATTCTTGCAATTACGGGGGATCCACCTAAGGCTGGAAATTATCCTGATGTTACGGGTGTTTTTGATGTTGATTCCATTGGTTTAATATCTTTAGCTGGCAGTTTAAACAGGGGAATTGATTTAGGTGGGAAAAATATCCCCTCTCAAACTTCCTTTGTTATTGGAGCTGGAATAAATCCTACAGCTCAGTTTGTAGAAAAAGAGATCGAGAGAGCATTTATTAAGGCAGAAGCAGGTACCGATTACTTTATTACACAACCTGTTTTTGATCTTGAAGTATTAAGTAATTTTCTTGACAGGATAAAGTCCAGTGGAGTTCCTGTAATAGCAGGAATCTGGCCTTTGGCCAGTTACAGGAATGCTCTTTTTCTCCATAATGAAGTTCCAGGGGTAACTATTCCTGAACATATTATGAAAAGAATGGAAAAACAGGGAACTAAAGAAACTGCCAGGGATGAAGGTATACTTATAGCAAGATACTCAATAGATCAGATTAGAACTCAGATTGCGGGAATTCAGGTTAGTCCACCCTTTGGACGTATAGATACTGCACTTGAGGTAATGGCCTAAAAAAGGAGACCGGAAGCAGGAAACCGAAGACCGGAGGAAGAAAAACTACAGTGATTTATATCTGCAACACTCCCCGGTCCCTGAGCTTGTCGAAGGGCTATTCCCCTTCTGTTGCAGCAGTACTGGTTTCTTTTACTACTTCCTGTCGATAATCCAATACAATTTTTTCTCTTGTACGTTTTTGAGTCAGTTTTAGGTATAGGGTCTTTTCTTCTCTTTCGTAAACCCATCCACTTGAATAATACTGAAACCTTTTGTCACTGTTCCAGTTTATCCCATTCATCTGAAGGCTGTTGAATGGCTCAATTCCCTTAATTACAACATGATGAACACCACTCCTGGGATATGTAAATTCAAATATTGAAGAGTTTTTAGTTGATACATAAGAGACAGTATTAGCTGTCGTCCACACAGAGATATCTGTTCCGGTACTTCCTTTGAAGTTAACTACATGGGGGTAAAATTCATTTGTTATCAAATTGGAATAGAGTGTATCAGCACCAAAATAACTGCTGCCGTGAATATTACCTTCTCTATCAATGAATTCCGGAATAAGACCTGAATCATCTGTTAGAGAAAGTACACTGACTATCATACTCTTTCCAATTGTTTCAAAGAGGTTATTTGACTCAAATTTACCAATATCATAAAGGGCAAGACCTGTTCTTATAGAAAGAAATGTATCGTAATAACTCTCTTTACCACCTGCAAGGAAAAGGCCATTATTGATCC
>DAOVSY010000490.1 GCA_030633365.1 Spirochaetaceae bacterium
ACCAGTCATCACCAGTAGCTGAAATTCTAATAGCAAAGTCTGTACCATTTCTACACATGGTAGTAATAATTGTGGATCCTTCAATACCAGCTGCAGCATCAATTATACACTTACTTGCAGGCATTGACAAATTTAAAAAGAAGTGATCATTTTCGTGCATAAATTTCAGCACTTTGGATATTTTCTCTTTAGGTTCATCAAGCATTACCATATATGGAGCAAGTTCTCTTATAAAAAGGGAAGTTCCTGCTCTGTTTCTGTTATGACCTTCATCACCCATTTGAAGAACCTGGGCAATAATGTTTTTCATGTCTATTTCACCATGAAGATCCAGTGTCTTTTTCATTATTGGAGCAAGATCACTTTCCATCCATTTAAGCTTAGCCATGACTTCATCGCCATATGCACCATAACGAAGAACCTTTCCAAGCCCCTCATTTAATGTACAGTAAGACTTATTTCCATAAGCTTTATTTTCAAACACCCATACCGGCATACTCCAGGTAACAATACCTGCCATAGGACCTACTGTGGAATGATGATGACATGGTTCAAATATAATATCTCCGGAAGCTGCAACTTTTTCAGCTTCTTCATATGTTGCTGCAAGACCTTCATAAACCAATCCGCCTATTACAGCTCCTCTTGTAGGACCACTCATTCTTTCCCATGTTACAGGAGGCCCTGCATGAAGAATCATATTCTTTTTCATACCAGGAATTGATTCACCAGCTGTAGAAACATCTACAAGGGTTGGTTTTCCCTTATTTATTATATCTGCGGCTTTTTTATTGGCTTCATCGGTACCAACTTTTATTTTAATTGCATCATATTTATCCAAAAGACTTGCAATTTCAAGATTTCCACCAGCGGGTGGTTTCCATTGTACCTGAATAGCTTTTACACCTTCATTTTTTAGGTTATCAGCAAAGGATTCCAGCCCCAGGTTTATTGCAGAAAGGTCCTGTTTAAAAAGTTCGTTAATGTTCTTTACATCCATTATTTTTCCACCTTTCGCATTATTTCCAGAGCAAGTGTAGATGCCTGAAAGTTTGACGGCATTACAATACAACCAATAGATTCCAACTTACTCTTTGTAGAAGCAATAGACTGGAAGTCACCTTCTGTACCAGTAATTGAAGTTATTATAGAAAGATATCCGCCATCTTTAGCAAATTTTTCTTTAGCTGCTTTCATAGAATCAAGTATTGCCCCAGCAGGATCTTCATGGGATCCATAACCAAGAACTATATCCAGAAGCATTACTGCCATCTCATTATCTTCCACTTCAATTTTTATTCTGTCTTCTCTTGTTGAAGGATCAATCATAGGATGGGGTCTTCCAACAGTATAAACATCATCACCTAAGTCAACAATTGTATGCTCAATTGATTTGTTTGGATCTGCAGGAATAAAGTCTTCTTTAGACTGATTATTGGAATAGATATTTCCTATTTCCCTGTCAAACATAATTAATGCTTCATCAGCAAGAGTTCCACCAGTATAAAGTCCACGAATATATTTCTGTGAACCTGACATAGCACTGGTTTCTTTCTTAATAATTGCATCAACTTCTGCACGTTCTATTGTATAAGTTCTTTCTTTGTAAGTTTCACCCTTGGAAAGAGCAACAGCCATACCAGCAGCTTCTTCAAGATTCCCGGCAAAGTAAAGGTTTCCTTTCTGTTCTCTTGGGTCAAGACCAATAAAATGGATTACAGAAGGTTTACCAGTTTTGCTTAAAGCATCTATTACTTTTTCTGCAACAACATCAGCAGGTGGTTTTGAAACAACAACAATAACATTTGTACTATCATCATTTTTAAGTGCTTCAATTCCCATTAACATCATGGTTCCACCAATCTGAACATTTTTCAGATCTCTACCACCAGTACCTATTCCCTGGGTAATTCCAGCACCAAATTTTTCTATAGCACATGTAATTTCCTGAAGTCCAGTACCGGAAGCACCAACAACACCTATATCACCAGGTCGTACTACATTTGCAAAACAAAGTGGTTTACCATTAATAATAGCAGTTCCACAGTCAGGTCCCATCATTAAAAGGCCCTTCTCTTTTGCAAGATTTTTAAGTTCAATTTCACTTTCTACGCTGATATTATCTGAAAAAAGCATAACATGAAGACCATTGTTTAATGCCTTTCTAACTTCTCTGGTTGCAAACTCTCCAGGAAGCGAAATAATAGCAAGGTTTGCACCAGGCACAGTTTTTATTGCTCCGTCAAGGCTTGCAGGTTTATACCCCTCGCCTTCGTCGCCACCGCTCTTTTTATCCATTAAATCTTTTGCGGCTTTCATAGCCTCTGCAACTACTTCTTCACTTGTTCCTTCGATGGCAATTATCAGGTCGTTAGGTGTAACACCATCTAACTCTTTATCTGCCAGACCCGTATCTTTAAGTAGTGTAATATTCATTTCTGTTCCCATGGAGACAACAGCATCTAATACACCCTCAATCTTTTTAACATCTCTGTTAATAAGCATTAAAAATACGGAGTCGTAATAAGCATCTTTTTCTATAAGTACTTGTTTCACATTTCCTCCTGTATAAA
>DAOVSY010000437.1 GCA_030633365.1 Spirochaetaceae bacterium
CATGTGCGGAGAGTACCTTTCCCTTAAGAAATGAAACATCCTTTAAAATCTGTGAATCCATATGATATGAAAGCTCAAAACTGGGAAAAACTCCGGTCTTCCTGTGCCATGATTTAGAAAATTCAAGGACTTCTGCAGATGTTCGTAAAGATACCAGGGAAAGTCCTGTTTTATTGTTCATCAATCATCTCCAGACAATCTATTAATGCTAATCCTGTATGATACCCTGGATCAGCATCTGGAACAGCAGGTATATAGTCGATAATTCTTCCCTTTTTATCACGGGTTTGTACTGCGAGTAAACCGGGAGAATCCTCTTTAATATAATTTTTTAATAATGAATTATGGCAAATGCTGTAAGCCTTCATACAAAAGGATCTGTCAGCCTTATCCTTCACAATCTTATAACATCCCAGTGCAGCCCTCATTGTTTCAGGTAGAGGCCACCATGGCATCTGACTGTTTACAGGTTTCCGGGATATTAGATCAAATAATTTTATTATTCCCTTTGCTCTACGATTATATCCGTTAACAAAATTTCTTTGGAATATGGGAAACATAAAAGAAGTTATTTCTTTTATTTCCAATATCAGTTTAGTATCTGCCTGTACCAGGGATTCAGCAAGAAAACAAAACTGCAGAGCCAGGCCTACAAACTCAAGAGCATGTCCCGGATCACTAAGTACCTTATCTTTATTATACCATAAATCACCATCAGTTCTGATATATTCAACAAAATCAAATTCATTCAGCTTTTTCCATTTCCTGTTAATATTTACATGATTTTCAAGAATGTATCGAATTGCATATATCCCGGAATCCAAAGCCTCTGGAACACCATGCTTTAGCAGCAGAGTCATACTCCCAATGAGCAGCATCCAGGGTGATTGGCTTAAACGTCCATCAATGGCTGTTACGGGGTTACCTTCTGCCAAAGGCTGTTGATCAGTAACAAAATTCCCATGTTTAATACCATTTAAAACATTGATCACATATTCAATTGATGAAACCCTATCTTCCTCATATCCCGAGATTAAAGAAGCTGCAAAAAGACCTCTGGAAACAAACATATCACTTGTATTCCAGGGAACTTCAGGTTTTATCTGTTCCTGTACCCAGCTTCCATCATTTCCCATATTCAAGGACTCACCCAGATCATTCATAAAGAAAAAAAGATGTCCCCGGTTAAGTTTTTTTGCCTGTTCTATACTTTCAGCGACTTCAATAACAATATCTTCAAGCCTATGAGCCAAAACCAATACTGTTTTATCAGAATATTCTTTTTGCATCCAGTTTCTATGAAGTGTAAGTGATTCGAGCCCCCTCCCCTGTATCCATGGGTATATAATATTCTTATTCCCCAGGGGATCCCATTGGGGAAAATCTTCTCCTGTGTTTATATTCAGTTTTGTATCAATCCAGGAATAATCAGGATTATTTTCATATCGGTCAGCAATTAACTTCATTGTGGAAAGTAAAATTTTTCGATAATCCTCTTTAACTGATTTTAAATCTTCTATACGGGGAGTCCTTCCCAACATTAGAATGTGTCTGCTACTTTAATAAAGGCTTTAATATACTGATCTACCAGCCTCCCATCATCCCCTGGGAAAGTGGGAAGAGCTATTATATGTTCATTAATCTCCCTTGTTATTGGAAGATCTTCCGGATTACTGCCTCTCTCAACAAAGTATGGCTGTTGGTGTAACAATGGATAACGATCACGACGGATAATTGCACCCTCTGCTTCCAGCATTTTTATAAGTCGCTCAATGGGTACACCAGTTTCTTCTTCCCTGTAGACTACATCATTCTCGTAGTAAACCCTCTTTACATATGAAGGAGGCCAATAGATATGAAATCCCGGTAGTTCTTCCAATACTTTTAAAAGTTTTTCAATATTGATTTTTCTTTTAAGATTCTTCTCATCCAGAGTTTTTAATTGAACTCTGGTAATTGCTGCATGAAGGGGTGACATTCGGTGCTTAAAGCCCAGACATGTGTGCTGATACTTACTGTATTTTTCCGGTAAATCAGCTGCCCTTCTGTAATGACCAAGAGTGGTTGCCTTATAAAGGTAATCTATATTATTTGTAATAAGCATCCCTCCCTCACCGCCCGGAAGGTTCTTGGATGCCTGAAAACTGAATATTCCAAAATCGCCCAAAGTACCGGCCTTTTTACCTTTATACTCAGCACCATGTGCATGACAGGCATCCTCAATAACTGCAATGTTGTTCTTTTTTGCAATGGTAATAATTTCATCCATTTCACAGGGAACTCCCCAAAGATGAACGGGAATAACAGCCTTTGTTTTTGATGTGATTTTCTTTTTAAAATCATCCACATCCAAATCAAGGCTATCCGGATATACTTCGCAGAATATTACTTTTGCACCAAGAGTTGCCGCCGGCATAGCAGATGCCCAGTATGTATATGAGGGACATATAACTTCATCGCCTGGTCCAATACCAAGAACAAATAGTGCTGCATAGAGGGCCGATGTCCCATTTATTTCCGCCAGAGCATATTTTGCTCCCAGATATTCGGCAAATTCTTTCTCCAGTTTTAAAGGCTCATCTGACATAGACGTTTCGTTTCTACGTATTACGCCTAATACAGCCTGTTCATCTTCTTCTGTTAATACAGGCCATTGCAAAGCTATTTTTTGATCCAGATTAATAGCTTTGGAACCTCCGTTAATTGCCAGGGTATTTGACATACAACCCTCCCGGTTTAATATAATTTCAATATTTTAAGTGCATTATCACAGGTAATTTTAGTAAAAATCTCATGGCTTATTAGCTTTTCTTTAAGGAGATTTCTTAAATAGGAAAGATGAAGCATTTCCCCTGCCTTATCTGCAAAACATACATCCGTTCCAAACAGTATCCTGTCCTGAAATTCTGTCAAAAATTTGATTCCATATTCCCTGTCCCTGCTTATTGCATTTAACCCG
>DAOVSY010000166.1 GCA_030633365.1 Spirochaetaceae bacterium
CCAACCTGGAAGATCTTTATTCGAAGCAGGCAGTTATACAAGTGCAGCAGGATTAGGATTAACCCCAGGAGGCACAGTTTATTTAAAACCTTCTATGGGAGGGGAAGTATACCGGGGGTCAGCAGGGTCGGATATTGGTGAGAAATGGAGAACTGGTATGGATCTTTTTGGTCCCTTTGTAACTTTATCAGATGGATCAATTGTTGTATTTGATATAACAAAAAAGAAAGCTCTTAAAATTTATGGTAGAAAAAAAACGGAGCTGGATTTATATACAAGCCCATACTCTTATATTACAGCTGTTGCTACTGGTCCTGAAGGTAATATCTGGGTTTATGATATATCTGAACAAAGAATTAGAATCCATACTCCGGAAGGTGATATTCTTGATAGCATACTTCCTGTAATTGATACATCTAATGGTTTAAGCCCATCAGCTCTTTCAGTATATAATGATGGACGTTTTGTAGTTTATTATTCAACAGGCGAGATGCATAGTTTTACAAGAGAAGGTATTCGTATTTGGGGAATATCAGAAATAAACACTATAGATGGTCTAGAAAGCCTTCCTCAATCTGCTAAAATTGCATTGGATAATAAAAACGGCCTTATTTACATATCAGATATGATGGGACAGAGAATTTTAAAACTTCAGGATAGATCCTATATTTCTGATCATCAAATTAAAGATTGTAACACTGACCTTCTTGTGAATCTTAATAACAAATACTTTCAAACAGAAAAAATTGATTTTATTGCATCCAAGGCAGAATTTTATGAAAAAGTGGATGCCCTTGAACTGGCAAATCAAACATGGGAAAGGATACTTGATATTGATCCTGACTATGACACTGCATATGATAGGCTGGATGAAATCGAAGTTAAAATTATGTCTTTAAGTGCAGAAACTTTAAAAAATAAAACTATCGTTAAATTGGAAGATTTTGGTCCGGAATCTGCCAGAAATGATTACATGCGAACAATTCAGCTCTATGAAAAAATTATTGCCATTGATCCATCTAATTCAAAAATAAAAGAGAGTAGAATTTATCTTGAAGAACTTTTTGGTCTAGGGGGACGACAGGGGGTTCAACCACCACCTTTTGAAATCAAGGAACTAACAGTTGCCAATCTTTTTCCATCTCTTATGCAGTATTACCAACATTCTCCTGTTGGTAACATAAAATTACAGAATACAGGATCAGAAGATATAAAAAATTTAAAAGTAAGTTTATTTATTAAACAGTTTATGGACTATCCGGTATTTTCAGAAAAAAAAGCAACCATTCGTCCATCAGAAACTGTAGATTTAGATCTTGATCTTCTTTTTAACCAGGAAGTTTTAAAACTGGAGGAGGACCTTAAGGTTCAGGTTAAACTGGATATATCCGGAACGTATATGAATAAAGCGTTCAGCACTGAAGAAACTACAATAGTTACCCTATACAGAAGATCTGCCATGCAATGGGATGATTCCGGAAAGCTATCATCTTTTATTACACCAAATGAAAGTATTGTAGAACAGTTTTCTCACAGAGTTGTCTCAAATAGAGAAATTGAATACGATTTTAATTTTTCTGAAAAATTTAACAGAGCCATTAGAATAACAAATGCTTTAGGTGCATATGGGATTAGTTATATTGAAGACCCTGCATCTCCTATAACAAAAATCCTTGGTGATTCCGAAGCAGTAGATACAGTCAGGTTTGCCAGAAAAACTCTTTTTATCCGCTCTGGAGATTGTGATGATACAACTGCTCTACTTGCATCATTACTGGAATCTGCCGGTATTGAGACAGCGATTATGACATCCCCAGGACATGTTTTTATGTCTTTCAACTCTGAAGAACCTATTTCTAATAGTTGGATGTATGAAACAGACCGGGTCACAGCTATTCCTTACAACGGAACTTTATGGATACCAGTTGAAACAACAATACTTAATGATGGATTTTTCAAAGCATGGGAGATTGCATCAAAAGAAGTTAATATGTATGAAAGTAAAGGAAAAATTGAATTTATCCCTTTAATCGATCAAAGATCAACCTATCCTCCTTTACCCCTGGGGACGAGTATATATCAGGTTCTTGAACCAGATAATGATATTATAGATCTTTTTGATATTAGATCTACAAAAAACATAAGAACAGACTTATATAGCAATCTTGTGACTAAACTTCTAAAAGATTCTGAACGGACCAGTAGCAGA
This sequence comes from Spirochaetaceae bacterium, assembly GCA_030633365.1. The sequence goes on from DAOVSY010000166.1 coordinate 2,210, forward strand.
AGGAGGTCTGCTATTCAAAACAGATTAGGTATATTGCATGTAAGATTTGAAAATTATAATGAAGCTGAAAAAGTATTTAAAGAGATTAATAAAGAACAACCAGAATATATTTCTGCATATGTAAATCTTGCAAATTTATATAGAATACAGGGTAAAAACAATTACGCTATTAACTTACTTGAATCAGCATTGGAAGAATCTCCAGATTCTACAGCTGTAAATCTTGTGCTGTCCCAATGTTATTTTGAAGAATTGGAATTTGTTAAGGCAGGGAATCTCTTTGTAAAAGTAAAAACCCAGGCTCCTGAACTTGCACTTAAATTTTCTTACCTGTCTTCGACCGAAGGGGGAAGAGATACAATAGTTCGGGCTTCCGGTGCAGGTGAAACTCCACCTGTATTTTGGGATTCAGAGGAATAAAAACGTAGAGACGCGATAAATCGCGTCTTTACGACAGGAAATCATTCTGTTTATTATTTAACCCTGACGCAGATCCAGACTCGACTGTGTCTGATAAACAGCCAGATCAAAATATGAGAGTGAGGCTAGCAGATGATCAAAAATATCCGCCTGTATACTTTCATAATTTGCCCAATTCTGGTCGTTACTGAAGACATAAAGTTCAAGAGAGATACCCTTATCCGTAGGCTGCAACTGCCGTACAAGGAATGTCATTTTATCACTAATATTGGCATTATTATGTAAATACGCTTCAATATATGCTCTAAAAACCCCCAGGTTGGTCATTCTACGACCATTTATCATCTCACTGGTGTTTGCTTTTTTTGTAGAATTATCTTTATCAATATCCTGCTGTTTACTGCTGATATAGTCTCCAAGAATGTCAATTTTCTTAAAACGTTCTATCATCTCTACCGAACAGAATTTTATACTGTTCATATCGATACTTAAATGACGTTTAATCCTTCTGCCATCAGAGTCGCTCATACCCCTCCAGTTTTTAAATGAAGAGGAAATAAGAGAGTATATAGGTACGCTGACAATAGTTTTGTCGAAATTCTGTATTGATACAGTCTGAAGCTTGATGTCTATGACATCACCATCTGCTCCAAAAGAAGGGACAGTAACCCAGTCACCAATTCGTATCATATCGTTACCGGAAAGTTGAATAGCTGCTACCAGACCCAGAATAGAGTCTTTAAAAACAAGCATTAATACAGCAGATAGTGCGCCAATTCCAGAAAGAAGCCCTAATGCAGATTTATCCAGAATAGTTGTTACTATTAAAATCATTCCAAAAATGGAGATAAAAACCCTTACTATTTGAAGGTATCCTTTTATCGGTCTGTTCTTAGAAATTTTGTAAGTTGAATAAATTGCATTTACTGCAGAAAGAAATGAGCTTAGCATCATAAGAACTACAGCTATCATATAAGATAAAACAATTCGCTGTCCTAAAGCAGTAAAACTATTAAATCCCGGGAAAATATAAGGTATTGCATAGTATATAATCAACACAGGAGCTATATGAGCCAAACGATTAAATAAACCACGCTCAACAAAAATATCATCCCACTTGCTTTTTGTTTTATGAACTATTTTTTGTATTACAGAAAGAAGAATTTTTTTTTGCAATTACATCTACTAAAAGACTTATTAAGATAACAGCTATTATTAAAACTGCTTTATTTGCAATTGTTGTATATATTCCCTGTAATCCAATGTTTGTGAAAAAATTATTTAATAAACTATTCATTAAACTGCTCCTGTTTTATCAACAGAAGCAGTTTAATTTACCATAACAGTAAAAGTCAATAAATTTTAAAGAACAATTTTACTCAAACAACTTTAAGTACTCCCCATACCCTTCTTTTTTCAAGTCTTCCTTAGGTATAAAATTTAACGAAGCAGAATTTATACAGTACCTAAGGCCTGTAGGTTGTGGACCGTCATTAAATAAATGACCTAAGTGAGAATCTGCATCCGGACTTCTTACTTCTGTTCGTACCATAAAAAGTGTATTATCAGATTTTTCAGTTATTTGTGTATCGGCAATTGGTTTAGTAAAACTTGGCCATCCTGTACCGGAAGTAAATTTATCAGTAGAACTGAACAGAGGTTCTCCGGAAACAATATCTACATAAATACCTGATTTTTTATTATCCCAGAATTCATTGTCGAAAGCCCTTTCAGTTCCATTTTTCTGGGTTACTTCATATTGTAAAGGTTCCAGTTTTTCCTTTAATTCTTTATCAGACGGCTTAATATATTTTTCTGAACCAGGCTTATAATCCTTATCTTCTCCCCAGGTTAACTCTCTAAATTGATCTCTTCCAGAGTACATACGATATTGTTTATATTGATCCGCACTTTTTAGATAATAGTCCTGATGATACTCTTCTGCTCTGTAAAAGGTTGTAAACTCTCTTACTTCAGTTACAATTGGTCTGTCAAAACGATCTGAAGCCTCAAGAGCTTTTATTGATACTTCTGCTGTTTTCTTCTGCTCTTCATCATGATAAAAAATAGCATTCAAATATTGACTTCCCCGATCTACAAAAGATCCACCACCATCTGTAGGATCAATTTGTCTCCAAAAAACATCAAGAAGATCATTGTAGCTGATTTTTTCAGGATTATAAATTATTTGAACAGTTTCTATATGCCCTGTTGTCCCACTGGAAACCTCTCTGTAAGTTGGATTTTCTGTCATCCCACCAGAATACCCGGACACAACATCCAATACACCATCAAGAATCTCAAAGGGATGTTCCATACACCAGAAACACCCACCACCAAGGGTTGCTGTTTCTAAGTTTCCATTATTTCCAGCCATTACTACTTCCTTTTTATCTATCTCATTATCTATGTTTTTTTCAGTCATACCTGTTCCACTTACAAAATTAATAATAACAGCAGACAAAATCATTAAAAAAAATATTTTTTTTGACATACTTCTTTCCTCCACTTTAATAGAATATAACTATAGATTACAAAATCGGAAAGGTATAATTATTGAATTACATCTATTGTTAGAGAATATTAACTTTGATATTATTGTAAAAAGTTAAATAAAGGAGTTTTTATGAACAACAAGACTGTATTATCAATACTGGGAAGAAGACTTAGATTAGCTGTAATTGGAGGTGGCCCGGAATCTTTTATTGGAGGAATCCATAGAATGGCAGCCAGGTTGGATGATAACTATGAACTTGTTGCTGGAGTTTTATCTTCAAATCCTGAAACTGCAGTTTCCAGAGGTATTCAAATGGGGATTCATAAAGATAGATCCTACCCAACTGTAGAAGAAATGCTGAAAGCTGAAAAACAGAGAACTGACAGTGCGGATGTAATTGCAATTATGACTCCTAATAATAGCCATTTTGAATATTCGATTGCTGCACTGGACTCTGGATTTGATGTTATTTGTGATAAACCCATGACAAATACAGCTGACCAGGCAAAAATACTTCATAAAAAAGTAATAGAAAGTAAAAGGATATTTTGTTTAACACATAATTACACAGGTTATCCAATGACCAGACAGGCAAGAGCAATGGTTGCTGGTGGGGAACTGGGTGTTATACGCCTTGTTCAGGTAGAATATGTCCAGGGAGGAAAAGCAGATGAAAATAAACCTGATCCTGTTTCCGGACCCAGATCATGGAAATTTGATCCTAAAAAAGGTGGACCATCCCTTGTTATGGGAGATATTGGTACTCATGCTCACAATCTTGTTCGATTTATTACTGGTATGGAAATTAATGAGGTTTGTGCAGAAGCAGGAGCTATAGTACCTAACAGGAAAGTTGATGATTATGCAGGGGCATTACTTCGTCTTGAAAATGGTGCCAGAGGTAGTTTTTGGGTAACACAGGCAGCAGCAGGGGTAGAGAACAGTTTAAAAATTAGAGTAAGCGGCTCAAAAGGATCTTTAGAGTGGCTGCAGGAAAGACCACAAATTCTTACATTTAAACCTCTGGGATCACCTGTTCAGATAAGAACACCAAATGGTCCAGGCACACTGCCACTCTCAAGACGGTCAAGCAGAATAGTTGCCGGTCATCCGGAAGGTTTCCCGGAAGGGTTTGCAAATATATATTCTGATGCAGGAGAAGCAATAGCATCCAGAATTGTAGATATGCAAGTTGATCCACTGGCCATGCATTATCCAAACTCTGAAGATGGGCTTGCAGGAGTACTTTTTGTTGATGCTGTTATAAGATCCAGTAAGAATAACAGCACCTGGGAAAAAGTTTTAAACAAGTAATAATATTATTTATCTAGTTTTTCCCACTGGGAATAGAGCTTTTCCAATTGTTTATTTACTTTTTCAAGATTGAGTGATAAATTCTGCCCCTTTTTATGATCTCTCCTGGAAAATGCCGTATTTATCTGACCTTCAAGTTCAGATTTTTCTTTTTC
>DAOVSY010000567.1 GCA_030633365.1 Spirochaetaceae bacterium
AAGGGAACAAAAGTTACCATATTTTTGTGCTAAATATAGTAATATTCTTCAAAGAGAAGATATATTTTGTACTTTTGTATCATTTTTTCTTGACAAACAGCTGTGTTTGCACTTAGAATTTTAGTAACAATAAAACAGGCTGGTCGCTAACAAGTTGGCCTGGTCGGAACTTCGTCCCTGCTCGGCTATGCAACCTAAGGAGGAATGGTGGATACAAAACAAATTAAAGAGATGGACCGCTCACATGTAATTTACAGCTGGGCAGCCCAGAAAAATGTAAATCCAATTATTATGGATCATGCAGAGGGAATTTATCAGTGGGATACTGATGGAAAAAAGTATATTGATTTTTGTTCGGGTTTATTGAATATCAATATCGGTCACAGTAACAAGCATGTACTGGACGCAATGAAGTCCCAGATGGACAAGCTATGTTATGTTGGGACTATGTTTGGATCAGAACCAAAGGCTAAACTAGGTAAGATGATTGCCGAAGTTACCCCTGGAGATCTGGATTATACCTTTTTTACTAATGGCGGAGCAGAAGCAATTGAAAATGCTATAAAGGCAGTAAGATTATTTACCGGACGGCATAAAATTTACTCAAGATGGAGAAGCTATCATGGTGCTACTGCAGGTGCTATTACCCTTACTGGTGACCCAAGAAGATGGGCTGCAGAACCTGGTATTCCCGGAGTTGTAAAATTCTTTGGACCCTACCCTTACAGAGATCCATTTGGTGGCAAAACTGAAGAAGAAACTAACAGACTGGCTCTTGAAGTTCTAAAAACCCAGGTTATGCTTGATGGTCCTCATACTATTGCAGCTATTTTTATGGAACCAATTGTAGGAACAAATGGAATTATTCTTCCAAACAAAGAGTATATGCAGGGTGTTCGTCAACTTTGTGATGAAAACGGTATACTTATGGTAATAGATGAAACCATGTCCGGATGGGGAAGAGCCGGTAAATGGTTTGCAATTGAACATTTTGATGTTGTTCCGGATATTATTACAACAGCAAAGGGTCTTACTTCCGGTTATGTACAGCTTGGTGCAATGATCTGGAATAAAAAACTGTGGGACTACTTCTCTGATCATCCATTTGTAGGAGGATTAACCTATGGTGGACATGCTCTTGCCTGTGCGACTGGAATTGCAAATATTGAAGTTTATAAAAAAGAGAACTTAATAGAGAATTCTGCTGTTGTTGGTGAACACATGAAGAAGAGACTCCTGGAACTGAAAGAGAAACATGCCTGTGTTGGTGATGTACGATCTATAGGTTTATGGGCTGCTCTTGAATTAACTTCAGATAAAAAGACAAAAGCTCCTTTGGCAGGATTTAATAACTCCATTCAGAATGTCGCTCCTGCCTTTTCAAAGAGACTTGCAGAACTGGGTTTAACTCTGTTTGCAAAGTGGGATTTTGTTTTTATAGCTCCTCCTCTGGTTATAACAAAAGAGCAGGTTGATACAGCAGTTGATATTATAGATGAAGCGCTTAAAGTAGTAGACGCAAAGATAAAATAAGTAAATGATAAAAAGGGATAAGATATCACAATATGGTAGTATTAGATTTTTTTATCATTCTAAAAGGAGAAAAATATGGCAGATAACTTAAAAGAAATGCTCGCAAAAGCCAGAGCAGCACAAAAAATTGTTGAATTCTGGCCTCAGGAAAAAGTAGATGAAATGGTTGCAGCAGCAGCATGGGAAGTTTTTAAACTTGAAAACGCAGAAGCATGTGCAAGAATGGCAACTGATGAAACCAAAATGGGAATTTATGAACATAAATTAATTAAACATCAGAAAAAAACTATTGGGACTTTAAGAGATCTTGATGGTGTAAAAACTGTTGGAATTATTGAAGAAGACAAAGAAAAAGGTTTAATAAAAATTGCAAAACCTGTTGGAGTTATTGGTGCACTTACACCTGTAACAAA
>DAOVSY010000558.1 GCA_030633365.1 Spirochaetaceae bacterium
ATTATCCGATTTGGTGATGATCTGGGAATGGATAGTGGTCCTTTTATGAGTATAGATATTTATAGAGAGCTTTTTAAAGCACATCGAAAGCAGATGTCTGATTATGTTCATCAAAATAGTTCCTTGCATACTTTTATTCACTCCTGCGGTTCTATTTATCAATATATCCCTGATCTTATTGATGAAGGTATTGAGATTATCAATCCTGTTCAAACAAATTGCCTTAATATGGATCCCGCAAAACTGAAAAAAGAGTTTGGAAAAGATATTGTTTTTTGGGGTGGTTCCATGGATCCCAGAGAGATTTTTAATAAAGGAACTTCTGCAGAAGTTAAAGCAGAAACCATTAGAAGAATGGAAATATTTGCGCCTGGGGGAGGTTTTGTTGTGAATAATATTCATAACATTATGCCCGATGTATCTCCGGAGAATGTTCTTGCATTCTATGAAGCTGCAAGAGAATTTAGACTGTAAAAAGGGAGAATCTTAAGTGGGAAGTGAAAAGGGTGAAGATAGAAAAATACTGGTAGGTGAAGGAACCAGTATGTTTGAAATACGATCAAAGAGTGTTGATTCTGAATTAAAGCGAACACCAAATTGTCTTAAGAAGCTGGATCGAATGAATAAAACTCTTCGTCATGAAGAAGCGGATCGTATTCCTGTAGGAGATTACTTTTGGGGGCAATTTTTAGACCAGTGGAAAAAAGAACTTAATTTGCCAGCAGATACAGATATTTATACGCACTATGATCTGGACTGGATAACGACTGTTCCTAATATGGATCCCCACATAAAAAACTTTGAGTTTATTAAAAATACACCTGAAGAGGTTATTGTACGTACAGGGTTTGAGGCAGAAGTTCTAAAAAATATGTCAATTACAATGCCTGCCTTTACTAAATTTCATACAGATACCATTGATAAAATGGAAGCTTTTGAATTTGATGATCCCTGGGATGACAGAAGATATTTTAGTGCAGGTGACAACCAACTTGCCGGAGTAGGAGATGGTTTTGCCCTTAACTCTCCGCCATGGGTAGACACTGTAAAATCTCTCTATAATGATTTCCCTGTTTACGGGAGTATCTGTGAGGCACAGGAAGAGGGTTGGAGAATTATTGGATCAGAAAACATGCTGCTCTGGATGGGACTGTATCCGGATAAACTTGGCAAATTCATTAAAAGGGTTGGAGATTTCCTTATTGAAATGACTAAGGCTCAGGTAAAAGCTGCAGACGGGCTTTTGTCTGGAATGGTTATTTGGGGTGATGTCGCTTATGTAAATGGCATGATGTTTTCGCCTGACTACTGGAGGAAATATTTCAAACCTGTTGTAAAGGAAATTGCACATATCTGTCATAAAAATGAACTACCTGTTATCTATCATGGTTGTGGAGATACCAGGTCTATTTTTAAGGATTTTATTGAAATTGGTATAGATTCCTATAATCCTCTGGAAGCAAAAGCTGGAATGGATGTTCTTAGTCTAAGAAAAGATTATGGTCACCAAATGGGATTTTGCGGAAATATGGATGTTATGAGATGGGCTGATCTTCCTATGGGTGAACTGAAAGCTTATGTCCTTAGAAAGCTTAATGCAGGGAAAGGTGGAGGTTTTATATTCCAGTCTGATCATTCTGTTCCACACTCTGTATCCGGGGAAAGATATGACTATGTTGTAAAACTTGTTAGAGAATATGGGAATTACCCTCTTGAGCTTGGAGAGTATGATATTCCGGAGATGAAATAGTGATAGTTAATAATTACTGTTTGATTCCAAAAAAGTCCTGTTGCAGTATGAAAACCAGGAGTTTAACATAGAAATTGAGTAGAAGTGAAAGATAAGATTGCAACGAAGGAGAGTTGAGGTGCATAGCAAGTGAGTGATGAAGTAATAAGGAGTACTGAGTCTTTTGAGACTGCTCTTGAAATGAAGGCAGTAAGTAAGCAGTTTGTTGGTACTCTTGCTGTTGATAA
>DAOVSY010000156.1 GCA_030633365.1 Spirochaetaceae bacterium
AAAAACCATTTTACCAAGTTCTTCTTTGGTAAATGATAGTTCTTTGGTTGGGTGCATTACCACACACCATGTCCCGGTAGAGTTTAGAATAAAGTTTTCTTCACCATTTATCAGATAAGGCAGAAGTGATGAATTGGAGTCGTGTATTCCTGTTGTTACAATTGTATTCGGATCGAGGTTTGTCTGTTCAACAATATTTTTGGATATTTTACCAAGAATATCTCCTGGTTTATTTATATTTTCTGGCAGTTTGGAAAGTATACCCAGTTTTTCTGCAACATCAGACCATCGCCATTCTTTAAAATCCCAAAGATAACTATGACATCCTGCATAGGTAAAATCTGCAGAACTTATTCCTGTTAGTTTATAACTAAAATATTGGGGGTAGAGTAGTATTTTTTCAGTTTTTTCAAAATCCCTTGGGAACTTTGTTTTAAGAAAATACAAGAGCTTTGCATAATTTATTAAGGGCTTTACTTCTGTAGTAGCTGTTTGTACCTGAAGCTCTTCTCTTGTTCCTGCAATATTATAGAAATTATCATGAAAAGTATCATCTACTTCGTTTGTATAGGCCACTACAGGTACCGAAGGATTCCCCTCTTTATCTATACATACACCTGTTGCACCATGAGTGGTAACTGATATAACCTTTATTGGATACTTTTTCCCCATAGTTTTCAGGCTTTCCATAAACCATAAATTAATGCCATCAATGTCTTCTACGTCCAGATTATTATATTTAATTGTTGGAAATATTGAAAAAATAGAATCCAGTTGTTTTAGCTGGTCATTATAAATAACAAGTTTCTTATTGGTTTTTCCTATGTCTAAAACAGCAATTGCGTATTCCATATATAATGCTCTTCCTTAACTGTAATTAGTATTCCTTACACCAGTTCAACACTTAAACCAGTTTCAATCAGTTTCTCATAGATATTAATGTTTAATCCCTTGTCTGTAATTATCTTATCCATTCGTGCAAGGGGGAATATCTTTACAAAGCCATTTTTTCCATATTTACTGGAATCAGTTACAGTAATAACCTGCTCTGCCTGATTTGTCATTTTTTTAAATATTTCTGAACCCTCTGCAAGATGTGTGGTTAGACCCGTCTCAAGGGAAAAGCCTCCTGTCCCCAGGAAGGCATATTTAACATGGTATTCCTCAATATCCCTGAGAGCCATAGGTCCCACAATTGCTTCTGTGGATGGACGAAATTCTCCACCAACAAGGGTTAGATGCAATGCCGGATTAATTCTGGCATAAGTAAATGCAAGAGTAGAGTTTGTAACAATATGTATGTCTCTTTTTCCAAGCAGATACCTGGGAATTAAAGAAGATGTACTCCCATCATTTATCATTACAGTATCACCGTCTTCTATCATTGCTGCAGCAGCCTTTGCAATTCTTTCTTTTTCAGCCCGCATTTTTTTTTGTCCTTCCAGTATTGCTGGATGATAGGCAGGAAAGGCTCCACCTCTCATACGGACTATAAGGCCTTTTTCTTCCAGTGAGCCAAGATCGCTTCTTATAGTGACTGTTGAGACATCAAATACTTTACTTAAGGTATTAACTGTTTGATTCTGGTCTTCTGTAAGGATATTGAGTATTTTCTTTTCCCGTTCTGAAAGGCTTATATTCAATTTATGCTCCTCCATATCTGCTAATTAGTTTACAATATCTTTCGTAATGCTTTCAAGGGGCTTTCTTAAATATAGTCTATAGATTAATTTCAATATTTTCCTCCTCCCTTTATGATTATTTTTGTGGTAGTATCATTTATGCAAATATTTGATCCCAATTCGGGATTTCATGAATCCAAACGTCCCATTCTGTGGGTAACAGAGCAAAAACCAGTTCCTCCCAGACCGGAAGAACCCAAATCTTTTCCTGAAGATAATTTCAAACACTGGTATGATATGGAATATGCTGGTTGGAATGTAAAAAAAATTAACATGCCTGTTTCCCCCGGAGATGGTCCAAAAGGGAAAAATATTACATGTCTTCTTACCTGTCATCATCCCTATAATACTGCCTATGAACGGGGCATGACCCAGGCTGCAGCTGCATTCAGGATTAATATCAAGTTTAAATATTCTGAATGGGATGATGAAAAACAGCAGAAACAAATTGAAGAGACAATAAAAGAAAAACCCGACATGATAATAGTGATTCCCGATAATACAGAATTAAGTTCAGATTGGTACAGGAGTATAAATTCAGTTGGAATTCCGGTTATTGCAAGTAATCTAATGCCTGATGAAAATGGGTTTAAATATATTCTTTCATGGACAGGGCCTGATGACTGGGGACAATTCAGAAAACTGGCGGTCGATTTCGCAAAAAGGATGGAGTCCAGGGGAGGTTATTGTATTATCAGCCATATTCCTGGTTGTTCTGCCTATTATGCAAGGAAGTGGGCAATTATTACAGAATTAAAAAGAATTGCACCAAAAATGAAACTTATGGCTATAGAATCTACAAATCTTAACAGTGAAGAAACATACAGAACTATTAAAAAATGGCTTAATGAGTATGGTGATGATATAAGAGGTATTGTCAGTGCTGATGATAATCTTGTTCAGATTGGGATTAATAAAGCTTTGGCTGAAGCAGGAAGAGAAGATGTAATAAGGGTTGCAAATGGAAGTACTCAGACTGGTATAAGGATGCTAAAAGAGGGAAATCTGGATGCAATTACTTTTCAGTCTGCAGAACTTGATGGTGCCCTGCCTGTTCAGGTAGCTGTTGACTGGTTTAATGGTTTAATTGTGCCAACTATTAAATATCTCCCAACTCATATTCTTACTAAGGAAAATGTTGAAGAATTTGTATTTAACTATAATAATCCTGGTGAGATTGATCTGGATTACCTCTATAAATTAATAATTGAATGCAATTCCATGGAAGTTGAATCATTTTTTAATTCTCTTAATATCCAGTTTTCGTCTATGGGCGTATTAACGCTTGAATATTTCAGAGGTTTTTCAATTGAGTTGCTTTCGAATCTAATAAATATAATTAAATCTTCTAAACTCTCGGAAAAAAGAATTATTGGAGATTATGAAACTATCTCTAAAAAATTATTCAATCAACATACAACTGAACGTTCACTTTTTTGGTTAAAGGACATTTCTTTAAAAATAATTTACTCTATAGAAGAAACAAGACAAAAACCAGTTACCCTTATTCAGCAGATTGTTGAATATGTTGATAATGAATTTAATAATCCCTTGTCTATAAAAACAATATCATATTCGTTTAATATCTCTGCAGCCTATCTGGGTAAACTCTTCAAGCAGGAAACAGGGGAGAATTTTTCAAAATATATTAATAAATTGAGAATAGAAAAGGCAAAATCTCTTCTTTTGTCTACAAATACCAAAGCAAATAAAATAGCCCTCGAAGTTGGTTATAGTGATTCTAATTATTTTTATAACATATTTAAGAAATATACTGGCATGTATCCTTCTGAGTATCTTGAATTAAATGTTAACCAAAAAAATAGATAAATAACAGTAATTATTATGAATCCAACTGCAAAAATTAGAAATCCATATTGACAGCAGGCTGATCTCGATTTTGAATAGGAATATAAATAATTATTGGAGAATGATAAAAAGGGTATGATACAACCTTTAGAGACGGGGTCTCTTCTTTTTTATCATTTTATAGGAGAGAAAAATGCTGCATGATCCCAGTCATAAACCGGAAATTATTGATGAAAATGAAATAGTTCTTAAACAGAATGAAAAAGATATTCTTAAGAAACTTGGAGAACAGATTGCTGAAATATCGGCAGATCCTGTTAATGGAACCCGTGCTGATCTTTGGCGAAATCTTAATGATTTGAAATCAGACAGACCTATGGTCTGGATTAATGAAATACCATGGCATGAGATGAACTACAATGATGAACTTACACTAAAAACAGAACATCCCTGGGCAAGATCTCTTGAAGAGAAATTAAAAAGAGAAATTTATCAGTGGAAACATTTGCCAGGAGACATGATTGTAAATGATTATATAGAATGTCCCCTTGTTATTCACTCAACCGATTTTGGGATAGTAGAGGATGTGGATATTGCCATTACAGATTCTGACAACGATGTTGTTTCCAGGCATTACAATATTCAGATTAAAGATATGGATGATCTGGAAAAAATACAGATGCCCAAACTTACCCACCTGGAGAAAGCGACAAATTTCCATTTTGATACAATGACTGATGTTTTTGATGGTATAATTCCTGTTAAGAAGGTGGGGCAGTCCCATATTTGGTTTACCCCCTGGGACTTTCTTATCCGTTGGTGGGGCGTTCAGGAAGCAATGATGGATTTGATTTTAAGACCAGATATGGTTCATGCATTTGTTGACCGGATGGTTGATGCCTGGATGGTGGAGCTTGATCAGTTTGTATCGGGAAATTTGCTGGCACTGGATAACAACAATACACGTATTGGTTCGGGTGGTTATGGTCATATAAGTGATCTTCCAGGAGATAATTTTGATCCAAATCATGTTAAGCCAGAGAATATGTGGGGCTGCTCCAATGCTCAGATATTCTCGGAAGTTTCTCCGGAGATGCAGTGGGACTTTGCTATTGAGCATGCCCAGCGCTGGCTGAGCAGGTGGGGGCATACATATTACGGCTGCTGCGAACCTCTTCATAATAAGATTCATTTACTTAGGAAAATACCCAACTTAAGAAAATTATCTGTAAGCCCCTGGTGTGATACAGATAAAATTATTAATGAAGTTGGTTCCGATTATGTGATGAGTCGAAAACCTAATCCGGCAGTTTTTATTGAATCTAATTGGAGTACCGAACAATCAGAGAAAAACCTCAGGGATTTTCTTGATAAAACTGAGGGGCAGTGCCATGTGGAACTTATTATGAAGGATATCTCCACTGTCAGTCATGAACCGAAGCGATTGTGGGAATGGGAAACCATGGCATCCAGGATAGCGGAAGAGTATGCCAAATGACGTCAAGAGAACGGGTAGCTGCTGTTTTTGCGGGAGAAATACCCGATAGAATTCCAGGATGGTGCGGTTCCTCTCCCGAATTCTGGGAGAAGGCAAAAAAAGAGACTAACCTAAATGATGAAGCTCTGCGTGTTCGAATGGGTGATGATTTCAGGAGAATTTTTGCACCGTATAAAGGACCCAAGGTGGAGCTGGTCGAAGGAGCAACCTGGTGTTCCCCCTTTGGCATCCAGCGAGAGGGTATCGGCTATGGTCAGCCTATGAGTCATCCTCTTAAAAATATTAAAACTATTTCCGAGCTTGAAGAATGGTCATGGCCGAACCCCCTGGATGTGGATATCTCTACCTTAAGGGTTCAGGCTGCAGTATGGAATGGAAAGTATTCGGTACTGGGAGGTGATTGGTCCCCTTTTTGGCATGATGTTATAGATCTTGTTGGACATGAAAATCTTTACTATTTAATGTATGACAATCCTGAGTTGACAAAGCGCCTCTTTGAGAAAGTAACTGATTATTACTTTGAAGCTTCCAGAAGAACCTTTGATGAAGCAGCCGATATTATTGATATCTTTTTTATTGGTAATGATTTTGGTGGACAAACTGGACCCCTGATGGGTGTAGAGATGTTTAATGAGTTTATGATGCCTTCCATGAAACGCCTTATAAATCTGGGACATGACTACAATCTTCCTGTAATGCTTCACTGCTGCGGAGGGTATAGAGAACTAATCCCCTCCCTTATTGACGCAGGTATTGATGGTCTTCATGCACTTCAACCTGATACCAGGGGAATGGAACCGGGATCTCTTAAAAAGGAATTTGGTGATAAGATTGTTCTGAATGGTTCCATAGATTCTCACCATATTCTAATAAATGGTAAGAGTCCGGAGTGGGTAAGGGAGCAGACAATGGCAGTACTGGAAATTATGAAACCTGGAGGAAGATATATTGGTGGAGCAAGTCATGATACTATACTGGAAGAAACTCCTGTGGAGAACGTTCTGGCAATGATGGATGCTATTGAGGAATTTGGATTGTATTAGGATTTCTACGTTGCAAAAAGTCTTTATCTTACTAAATATCTTAAATCTCTGAAGTAAGAATACAATTTACCCCGTACTAAAGAGCATGAGGTAAGAAAATGAAAGAGAGAAAAGAAGAGGCCTCCCAGCCCCCTGAAGGGGGAGGTGAGAGTGGTTATGCTTTTGATTTGAGTGTCAGGTTCCCATCGGTTTTGTATTCTGCTAATCCTTATTTATATAAAGTATTGAAGACAAGAGCAGAGGATATGAGAGCTAATCCTACAAAGGCAGAAAAAGTATTGTGGGAAAAAATAAAAAATAAACAACTCGGGATTAAATTCAGACAACAGCATATAATAAATATATTTATTGTAGATTTTTGCTCAATAAAATCAGCTTTGATAATTGAAGTTGATGGAGCTATACATAAAAACCAAAAAGAAGCAGATGCGGAACGAACAAGAATACTTGAAAAAGAGGGATATAAAGTTATTAGATTTAATAATAAAGAAATCCTCTATGAAATTGATACAGTTCTTAATAAAATAAAAGAGGCATGCTCGCAACCCTCTAAAGGAGGGGAAAAAACTTTCAGCGATAAAAGGTGAGACAGATCCCCTTGTAGACCTTATTAGGTAGTATTGCTCTCCCTTTATAGACAGCAACCGAAACAAATGTGTACCAAAGAAGATCTGCGAGTATATGACCAAGAAAAAATATTAAAACCCCGGTAAATCCAAACTTCCTGGAACTTAGAATATACCCCAGCCCTATTGTAGCCCTCCAGATAATCCAATAGGCATCAGGGCTCCGGAAAACGCGATAATGAATGATGTAATAAATATTCCAATAAGTTTATCCATGAACAGACAGAATAAGTGTCTTGCTGTTCCTGGTCAATTGGTAAAATCTGCTTTTCCTCTGTCCTGAGATATAGTTGAAATTGGAAAAAGTTTCCTTCAGGGGATATATGGGCTATAGTGCCCTACATGATCCTCTTCTAACCAGCTGTTGTTTCACCTTTAAACCATGAACTTCGTCAGGATTATGGGTTAAGCGATTGATCATCATCTGT
>DAOVSY010000310.1 GCA_030633365.1 Spirochaetaceae bacterium
GGTACAGCTGTTAAGGCCGGAGGATTTTAAGTCCTCTGTGTCTACCAATTCCACCACTCCGGCGAATTGTGTTACTATCATATAGTTGATTTTTATCTTGGTCAACATGACATTGAATAAAAAATTATAGGAGAATTAGGTGCACTTTAATTTACTACCAGGGATGATCGATACACATTTTCATGGCATTATTATGAAACAGAAGGAACTTGATACAAGATCAGTATTATCGGAAGCTTTTGAATCTGGTCTTGAATATGCAATAGATATTGGTACAGAAATGAGTGATATTCCAAAAAGGCTTAATTTACTTAAAGGATTTAAAAATATTCTATTTGCTGCAGGAAACTATCCTTCAGAGGTTGAAAAAAACACTACTCCTAATTTGATAAATTTACTTAAAGAGGCAATTACAAAAAATAATCAAATTATTGCTATAGGAGAGATTGGCCTGGACTGGCACTGGAACTATGGAACAAAAGAGCAGCAAATAGAACTGTTTGATGCACAAATTAAACTGGCAAATAAGTATAAGCTTCCTGTTCTTATTCATAACAGAGATGCAGATGCTGATATAGTAGAAGTTTTAAAAAAGACTATTCCTACAGCAGGTGGAATTTTACATTGTTTTTCTTCAGATTATAAAACTGCAGCTCAATTACTGGATATGGGATTATCCATATCTTTTGCAGGGAATGTAACTTATAAAAAAAATAATTCTCTTAGGGAAGTAGCTTCAAAAATACCAGTAAATTCAATTTTTGTAGAAACTGACAGCCCGTATTTAAGCCCTCAGAAAGTACGTGGAAAAACAAATCATCCGGGACATATAGGATATACCTATGAAATACTTGCCGAATGCAAAAATATACCAATTGAGAATTTTATTCAGGAAGTAAGAAATAATTTTATAAATCTTTTTAATCCAGGATTGTAATTTCCACTCTCCGGTTTTTTGCTCTGCCTTCATTGGTTAAATTAGAAGCAATTGGTTTATCTCCTCCGTCACCCCTGTATAGAAACTGTTTTGAAGATAATCCTCTTAAAACCAACTCATCAACAATTGATTTAGCTCTTTCCACAGAAAGATCATATTGACTTTCTACAGTTCCCACATCAGCAGTATGCCCCACAACCAGGAAGGTACTCCCTTCTGCCTGCTTAAGTAGATTAGCAATGGCATCCATCCTGCCGCGTTCTTCAGGAAGGATTATTGGACTGTCAGGTAAAAAATGGATATTCTGCATCTGTAGAACAAGTCCATTTGCTCTCTCTTCAATTACAATATCCTCATTGTTACTTTTCTCAAGGCTGGAAATAATTTTTTCTCTGGTAGATTCTATTGAAGAAACTGAGATCCCATTATACCAGGTAAGTGCAAATCCAGTGGTATTCTCTGTATTCCCACTCTTTGAAATAAGATTTTGATTTATATCAGATCGAATAAAAATACCACCTTCAGTATCTTTAAAAAGCATTATAACTGCTTTATAACTACCATTTATACTTACAATATCAGATATATTGTTATCATAAGAACCCTTTTTATAACGAAGTGCATATTGCGCATCAATTATAGTAACCGGTCTTGATTGATAAATATCATCTCCCCTGTAAATATATCTGCAAAGAAACGGAATAGTAACAAAATCACCTTCACTATCATAGATAAGATCTGTACCTGAAGCTATCCAGGAGTCACCAGGAGCAACAGGATCAAAAGAAAAGGCAGGAAAACTTCTATGTAAAGGAACCTCAAATTTATTATCTATTGAGACATATCCAGCATTGTTTATAAGAAAATCGGTTAAATAAACATCATCAACAGCTTTTGCAATAAGCTGTGAATCGCGCTTCATATCCTGAAGAATATAGTATTCTCCTTTGTAGTGATTATCATTTCCACTTTGTCTACGGAGGAATCCCCTGTACTCCCTAAAGAGATACCCTTTATAACTTCCATTTATTCTTACACGTAAATTCTGACGTTCAGTTATTCTATACTGATCACCAAGATCAAGAGTAATAAATTCCTGTGAAACTAAATTGGATGGTAATAAGAAAATTATTATAAAAAATAGAATATATAAGGCCCTGTTTCGGATACTGCTAAATAATATCATATTTTTTAGCCCCTTAAAAATTTATAAAACAAAAAAACCCTCTATTTCAAGAGGGTTTTATAAAAATTAAAGTAGCAATTATCTACTACCAGTTATCCATCATATCATCAACATCACGACTTTCTTCTGCAAAAAGGTCTGTCACAGCCCGAAGGTCATCCAGATAGAAAAAATATGAACCCCAGGTTTCTGCAGGATCACAGTCAATTCTAAAACCTTCAACTTTTATACCCATTTTATTTGCATAATGATAATCCATTTGTTTAATATTGGTGGGTATAGCCACTGTCATCTTTTTCCAACCGGTAAAGTTTAGTTTACCCATGGTAATTTCTGCTTTGTTACCAAACTGATCAGAAACTAGCATCTTTAAAACATGAGGACTATTACGTCCAACAACCCACATGGATACAGTTTTAACAATACCCTCTACAGGAAGAGGTCTTGCAGGTCTTATTGTAAACTGATTAAAACCACGTTTATAATAATCTACTCTTACACCTAAAACATATTTATCAGATTCACTCAGACCAATTTGTTCTTCTGCAGGAATAGGTTCCTTATCAATTGAACCACCAGGTAATCTTCGGAGTGTAGTAACACCCTGATCCCTTCCCATAGATACAGACCAAAATCCGGCATCCTCAAATTTAGAGATAGAAACCTCTTTCAGCATCTGCTGCGCTGTATCCACACCTATTTCAGCAGGATCAGGTCCATCTGCAGTTGTCAGAGACTGACCAAAAGCAAAAGATCCAACAGCCAGGAGAACTATTGTAAAAATCAATAATTTATTAATCTTGTTCATTTCCTACTCCTCTCCCCAGATTTCTGCTGCACTTTCCTTGCCAGCAAGACCATCACCATCAAACCTGGTAATAAAAGTATCTGTTAAAATCTTTATCTGGTCAAAATATACAAAATAATTACTTACATTCTCTGTAGGTTTAGTCCAGATTACAATTTTAACCAGCTCAAGGCTTTTTAAATAGGGAACATATTTCCCTGTCTGAGCTATATAACCGGGAATATCGGTATAGAAATTATTCCATCCAATTTTGGCTAGTCCACCCATATTAAGAACATGAACGACACCATTGGTATCTCTTACATGAACCTCCAAGTAATAATCAAAATCTGAACACCAAACCCATAAATCAAGTTTTTTAACTCGTCCCGGGATTGAAAGAGGATTAGGAACAGTATTACCGTCCGAATCTTCTTTTATAGGAATTATTTCAATGTTGTTATATCCTTTTCTGTCCCATTTTGCATTAATACCAAGAACCTGAAGGTCCTTGCCATCTTGATTAGAACCAAAGATTGCTTCCGGCCAGGCTTCGGTATAGGTTTGTTTGGGAAAACCCTCAGTGATAAATTTACTGCCTACTACAAGCCATTCAGTTGTCCGGCTTTCAGGGTCAAAACTCTCAAGAATTCTGGATTCAAGATTTTCTGTTGCTGAATCTGCCATGACCGACGGAAGGACGAGTAAAAAAAACACTACGAGGCATATGATAAGAATGCTGCCCTTTCTCATTCTGTACTCCTTGTTAAATTACGCATATACAATATACAAGCATGTAGAATTATATTTCTTAGCTATTTGTTTGTCAAATCTTTTTCTATTAATCAGTAAAATATCACTTATAAATATAACCTTCTAACGTAATATCAGCAAGTTTTTTCGTTTTAGCATTATAATATACCTTTTTTAACATTCCATTTACGTCATCTTCTACACTAAAAAGGATTAAAGAGGAAAAAGTACTGTTAAACCAGGAGTCAGAAGTAATTATATGCTTACTGTCCCTTTCAGATATTTCATAACATAGATTTTTCCATTTATTTGCAAAAAAAACTATATATTCACTATTTTTTACCAGATCTGAATCAAAAAAGCTTCTAATTTCTGATTCAGTAGTGTTATTTTCAACTTCTAAAGATACTATATCTATATTTTTTCCACCTGATTTCAGACCATCCAGAAAACTTACGGCCTCCCCTTTCTGTGTTTCATTGTTTGTACTGTATATA
>DAOVSY010000599.1 GCA_030633365.1 Spirochaetaceae bacterium
CTGATGGTGACTGGGATCTTGTTTTTCCGGATACAAATGATCCGGATTATGATGAAATGTGGAGAGGAGATTTAGGTGCCTGGAAGAAGGCAGGTAAACCTGTTCTAACCCATAAAACTGTTAAAGCCAGAACAATCTGGGATGCAATAATTGAAAGTGCATGGTCAAGCGCCGAACCTGGTATTTTCTTTGTAGACAGATACAATAAAATGAGTAATTCATATTACTACTCTACAATTCAATGTACAAATCCATGTGGAGAACAGGGACTTCCTCCCTGGGGTGTTTGTAATTTAGGAGCTCTTAATCTTTCCAGGTTTGTAGATGGCGGTGAAGTAGACTGGGATTCTTTACGAAAAGGTGTGCGTTATGC
This sequence comes from Spirochaetaceae bacterium, assembly GCA_030633365.1. The sequence goes on from DAOVSY010000599.1 coordinate 374, forward strand.
AGTACGTTTTCTTGATAATATAATTGATACTACTCCTTATTTTTTCGATGTAAATAAAGAACAGCAAATGTCTGAAAGACGAATTGGCCTTGGAACAATGGGTCTTGCTGAGATGATGATTGGATTAAAAATCCGTTATGGAAGTGAAGAATCTGAAAAATTTATAGATAAATTATTTAAATTTATTGCAGTGGAATCCTATCTTGCCAGCAGTGATTATGCTAAAGAGAAGGGCAGCTTTCCAATGTTCGATGCTGATAAATACCTGAAAAGCGGATTTATGAAGGGTATGCCTAAGGATGTAAAGGACAGAATAAAAGAGAATGGAATTCGAAATGTAACTCTTTTAACCCAGGCTCCAACAGGCACAACAGGTACAATGGTTGGGACTTCAACAGGTATTGAACCATATTATTTCTGGGAATGGGAACGAGTAGGCCGAATGGGATCCCACACTGAAAGAGTTCCTGTTTATGATGAATGGAAAAAAACATCCGGGGATGAAAAACTACCTGACTATTTTGTAACAGCAATGGATCTTTCTCCGGAGGATCATGTAAAGGTACAGGCTGCAATTCAGAAATGGGTGGACTCCAGTATTTCCAAAACAAGTAATACACCTAATCAATATACAGTCAGCCAGACCAAAGATCTTTATCAGCTTATGTACGATACCGGCTGTAAGGGTGGCACTATATACAGGGACGGCTCCAGAGATGAGCAGGTTCTGTATGCTAAAAAAGATGATAATGAAAAAGCAAAGGAACAGCCAAAACCTGTTGTAGATATTAAACCAAGGGTAAGGCCTACAGTTCTCTTTGGAACTACATACAGGAAACACACTCCTATTGGAACAGCATATATTACAGTAAATGCCGGAAAGGGAGCTATTAAGGAACCTTTTGAAGTATTTATAAATGTTGCCAAGGTTGGATCTGATGTTGCGGCGGATGCAGAAGGTCTGGGCCGGCTTATCAGTCTTATTCTTCGTATGCCAAGTCCTCTTTCTCCTATTGAAAGAGTTGGAAGTGTAATTGGTCAGCTTCGTTCCATTGGTTCCGGCAGACATCATGGTTTTGGAAAAAACAGAGTAATGAGTTTACCCGATGCAGTGGCTCAGGTTCTGGAAGAACATATTGGAAAGACTAATGATGATGACTTTCCTGTTTTACCCGATGAAGAAGATGAACTTGCAGCACAGCAGAAACAGTTTTCTTTTGTAGAGCCTGAAGCAGATCTTTGTCCCGTTTGCGGTAATGCAACTTTTATGTTTATAGAAGGGTGTAAGAAGTGCCATTCCTGCGGGCATAGTGAGTGTTAGAGAGGGAAGGTAGTCCTTCGGCAAGTTCAGGA
>DAOVSY010000547.1 GCA_030633365.1 Spirochaetaceae bacterium
AGGACGGTATATTAGTTCACTTGGGGGTCAATGACGCCGTTTACCAAGAATACATTTGGCAATATCTGCATCCAAAAAGCACCGGATGCCTAACCGACATCCTCAGCTTTTGCTTTTCCCTGTTGCTGAGCGATTGTTGTCTCGAAACATTTTTGTAAGCAAAACACACGACAACCGATTATATGCAGAGAAACCGCTCCTCGAGTTATTGCGAATTTGATAAACCTTTCACTTTTGGAAAGGGTCACATAGCAATAGTATCGAGAGGGCTTGTTTATCTCAAATGTCTCAACGCTTCTGCAATATTCATTGCATAGTCTCCAATATGCTCCATGTGTCTGACAATATCAATATAAAGCAGTTCTCCTTTTACATTTTCTCCCTCCTGAAGACGGTGCTGAGATTTTTTTCTAAGGATTAATCGCTGATTATCAATTTCTGTTTCCAGATCCATGGCGGATTTTAATTCTTTATCACTTAAATATCTATTCAGATGCAGTTTAATAAACACAATAAATTGTTTAACAATTTCAGAATAGGGTTTGAGATCATCAAATCCTGTTTTATTTAAAGGGATTTTCTTTTGATATCTTCTTTCTGCAAGTAAAATCAGGCTGTAACATGAATCTCCTATACTTTCCAGTTCATTTACAATTCTTATAAGCGCTGTAATCCTCTCTGCATTACCACTTTGGGGGCTGTCATTTGCTGCATCAATAATATATTTAGTAATTTCTTCCTGCATTTTATCTGTATAATCTTCCATTGTTTTTAGATCTTTTACTTCGGATCCTAATTTTTTATCGGAATTATTAAATACAAGCCAGAAACGGGTAAACATTTTTTCAACAATTTCAGTTAATTTGAAAAGTTCTGCTTTTACAGGAATTATAAAAAATTCGGGAGTATCCTGAATAGGTGCAGAAATGTATTTAAAAGTATATTCTTCTGTATCTTCAATCCCTTTTTCCGGAACAAGTTTACGAACTAAAAAAGTAATTTGCGGAATTATAAACATTCCAATAAGAGTATTAGTTAAATTAAAAAGTGTATGAAACATAGCCAGATGAGTAGGGATAATTGAGTGATTCGTTCCGGAAAAAATATCTCCTGGGACAATAAAATCTACAAAAGACAAAAAAGGTTTGAAAAGAATCAGCATCCATATAACACCAAATATATTAAAGAGAGTATGTGCTCTGGATGCCCTGCGGGCATTTATGTTTGTACCAATGGATGCAAGATATGCTGTAATAGTTGTGCCAATATTTTCACCTAAAACTATAGCTGCTGCTGTAGGATAATCTATCCATCCTGAATAAGCCATTGTAAGAGTAATTGCCATAGCCGCAGATGAGCTTTGTACAATTACAGTAATAACACCACCAATAATAACAAACAGGATCATAGATCCAAATCCATATCCTGTAAGATGTTGGATAAATTCTAAAATTTCTGGATGGCTTTTTATATCCGGAACAGAATCCTTTAGAAAACCTAAACCCAGAAATAATAATCCAAATCCAATTAGTATCTCCCCAATTTCTTTTCTGTTCAGATTTTTTGAGAAAAAGAACGGTAGACCTATACCTATTGCCGGTAAGGCCATTGCTGTAATTTTGAACTTAAATCCCAGTATAGCAACTATCCATCCTGTTACTGTTGTACCAATATTGGCACCCATTATAACACCAATTGCCTGACCCAAATTTAACAGACCTGCATTAACAAAGCTTACTACCATAACTGTAGTAGCAGAGGATGATTGTACAATAGCGGTAATAAAAAATCCTGTAAAAACTGCTGCTACTCTGTTTTTTGTCATCATATTAAGAATAGATTTTAATTTATCACCTGCAGTTTTTTGAATACCATCACTCATAATTTTCATGCCGAATAAAAAGAGTCCAAGGCTACCTGCTATTGAAAGAATCTGGTACATATTACTTCTCCTTAGGATGCATAGGCGAGCAGGAAGCTTGCTTCCGACCAGCCTTCGGTTGCATAGGCGAGCAGGAAGCTTGCTTCCGACCAGCCTTAGGTGGC
>DAOVSY010000286.1 GCA_030633365.1 Spirochaetaceae bacterium
GTAGATAGAGTTAAGCTCTCTAATTACAGGACCTGCAATAAAGATACCTCCATGGGAAAGAAGTATTATAATTTTTTTAAAGCCCTGAGCTCTCATACCTGTAACTAAATCTTCTATAACACTGTACATTGTTTCGGGCTTCATCCAGAATGATCCCATTTTTCCCCTGTGCTCATAACAGGTACTGTAAGCCTGGACTGGCAAAACAAGGCAACCCAGCTCTTTGCCTATTGCCTGGGCAAAACTCTCCGCCAAAATATAATCGGTTCCAATGGGCAAATGGGGGCCATGTTGTTCCACAGATCCTATAGGAAGAATACAGGTATCAGTTCCACTTTCAATAATTTCATCAGCAGTATTATAATAATTAAGCATTGACTACTCCTTTTAATCTTTATCTAATTCCTCGTATGCAGGAAGCGTTCTATTAATTTCATCAAGTCTGTATCCAAACCCCGATCCTTTTATTGTAGTCAAGTCCAAATGTCCATTTTTACGTGTATATATTCCTGGATGTATCTCTGCTTCTGCTCTGGATGCGTCAGGGTAAAACTGCATAGCATTGGATTCAACTCCCATAATTGTACCTGCATAGGCCGCAAATAAAACATGAGGTATTTGCGCCAGCATGGGATTTGTAAGATCCTGCACCATAAGGGGCATTCCATGAGCCTTTGCCCAGGAAAGGCTTAACAGGGCTTCTGTTTGGGTTTTACATGTTTTTAGAGCAACTCCTGTCCACCCCAATTCTCGCCCCAGACGGATAAGTTCCCAGTTATGTGCGCTTTCATCCATAAACAAAGGTTTACGATCAGACACAGAATGAACATCAATTCTGTTTGATTCAAGGTCATAAGGAAAAGGCTGCTCAACATAGAGTATCATTTCTGATATGGATGGATTATCTGCTTTAAGTTTATCAAGAATCTCATTTACATACACAGGATTGGTAACAGTACAGTTAAAATCTACAGAAAGCCATTTAACACCTTCTCCAAGGCCGGAACTTCCTACATTTACAATTCTTTGGTAATCCCAAACAGAATCATCTCCCTTTAGTTTAATTTTCAGACATTCCAGGCCATCTTTTTTAATCCAGTCTTTAAGATTTACAGGATACCCATCATCAGGATCTTTATCCGGTGGTACATCATCATCAATAACATCAAGGCCTCCAACAAGATGCCATACAGGAAGGTGCTGTTTAGAAGGTAGAGAAAAGAAATTTTCCGGATAAATATCTTTAAAAGAGATTTTCTTATCTTTTGCAGATTCCATAAACCAGGAAAGATCTTTATTCATGTACTGACTGTTGTATGTGTTATACACTGGAACTTCATTTACAATTCCATATGCATCATGAAGGGCAATATCAAAGGCTGAAAGACTTACCAATGCTGCAAGCCAGGGTAAACTTTCAGATTCTGTCACTGTTTTATTAAATCTTCTTAAAACACCAGGGAGTACTTCTTTTTGAAATAAATGCCCTGTTTCAATAGGATGACCCCTAACTGAATAATCTTTCAACTTATCAGCAAGTACAAGGACAAATTCCTTCATCTTCATGAACCGGAATGAATAGGAAAGAGATGAAGGCCATACCCACTGGACACTTAAAGGGGTTTCTCCCCATCCTTCACTATATTGCCCACTATTATTTTCTACTGTTACTTTAATCCTTGCGCATGTAACTGATGTCAGAATCTCAGGTCCAAATTTTAAAGGGATTCGTGTATTAACAGGAATGAAATATACTTCTACAGCTTTAACATGAATATCAGTAAGCATAGTTGGAACTCCCCAGGTTGCATGGCCGAATAACCTTAATACCACTATAACCGATTTTTCTGTATAACTGTTTTTTATTCATATATAAATTTAATTTTTAACTTGTGTGCTTAGAAATCCTGGGTTATGGTTCAAATGGCTGGTCGCAAGAAAACTTGCTGCTCGCCTATGCAGCCTAAGCCTGGTCGGGACTACGTCCCTGCTCGGCTATGCAACCAAAGGAGGTGGATATGATACCTGCAGATTTAGAAAATGACTTACACAAATTCTGGAAATATTCAAAACAGAAAATTGATCTTTTGGAATCAAACTATGACTGGACAGCCGGTTCACCGGTTTTTACACAACAGGGTAATTATACAACAAAAGGCTGGACCGAATGGACCGAAGGTTTTGTATTCGGGTCAATGATTCTTCAGTTTGACGCCACAAATGATGAGAGCTATCTGGATTTGGGCAGGTCATATACTCTTGAGCGGATGGCAAAGCATGTAACTCATACAGGGGTACATGATCATGGTTTTAATAATATTAGTACTTATGGTAATCTTTTACGACTTGTAAGGGAGGGAAGGATATCAGCTTCAAACTGGGAAAAAGAATTTTATAAACTGGCTCTGAAGACATCCGGAGCTGTACAGGCTTCAAGATGGACAGAACTTAATGATAATTCAGGTTTTATTCAATCCTTCAATGGTCCTCATTCTCTGTTTGCAGATACTATAAGGTCTCTCCGTTCTCTTGCTGTAGCCCATCAGCTTGGACATGTTCTTTTCGGTGAAAATGATACAAAGATCTCAATGCTGGACAGATTGATTAAACATGCAAGAACTACTGCAAAATATATTGTCTATTACGGCGACAATCGGGATTCCTACGATATACCAGGGAGGGTTGTTCACGAGGCAATTTTTAATACTGCTGATGGGAGGTTCCGATGCCCAAATACTCAACAGGGCTATTCTCCATTTACAACATGGACAAGAGGGTTGGCCTGGATAATTACAGGGTTTGCTGAGGAGCTGGAGTTTGTATCTTCTCTGGAGGATTCAGAGTTGGAGCCTCATGGTGGAAGAAATGAGATAGAAGAATTTATGTTGAAAGCATGTATCGTTTCTGCTGATTTTTACATAGAAAACAGTGCTTCAAATAGTATTCCATACTGGGATACAGGAGCACCTGGACTTGATAAACTTAGTGACTGGTGTTTGAAACCTGCAGATCCTTACAACAGTTACGAACCTGTAGACTCGAGTGCTGCAGCCATAGCCTGTCAGGGACTGATGCGCCTGGGGAAATATATGAATACCAAAAGTGAAGGTACAGGCGAAGTTTACTTCAGTAAGGGGCTTAAAATATTAAAAGTACTGATAAATGAACCATACCTGAGTATTGATAAATCCCACCAGGGGCTGCTGCTTCATTCCGTCTATCACAGACCAAATGGCTGGGACTATTGCCCTGATGGAGATGGAGTTCCCAGAGGAGAATCATCAATGTGGGGTGATTACCATCTTAGGGAAGCAGCACTCTATGTACAAAGACTGCTGGAAAATAAACCATATTATAAGTTTTTTATGTAGATTGGAGGGAAAATGAATAAGAAAGTAGCTATAGTAACCGGAGGAACCCGGGGTATAGGCCTGGGTATTTCAAAAGCACTTGCAGCTGAGGGATGGGATCTTTCTATATGCGGAATAAGAGAAGAAAACATGGTGGATTCTCTAAAGGAACTTTCAGATTTTGGAATCCGGTTACTGTACACTCAGGCTGATATCAGCATTCAAAAAGATCGTGATCGAATTATAAGCAGAACAAAAGATTTTTTTAACCGTCTCGATTTACTTGTAAACAATGCTGGTGTTGCTCCTGTTAAACGAAATGATATTCTTAATACTGAAATTGAAAGCTATGACAGGGTCATGAATATAAATATGAAAGGTCCTTATTTTCTTACCCAGACAGCAGCAAACTGGATGATTGAGCAAAAGAAATCCAAGTCTTCATTTGAAGGCAAAATTATTTTTATTGGATCTGTATCCAGCACTCTGGCTTCTCCAAACAGGGGTGAATACTGTATTTCAAAGGCAGCTGTTTCCATGGGTGTACAGCTTTGGGCGGTACGTCTTGGCGAATACAATTTTCCTGTTTATGAAATCCGTCCCGGAATAACCCGAACAGATATGGTCGCTGGTGTGAGTAGTAAATATGATGAAATGATAGCAGATGGATTGCTTGTGCAGTCAAGATGGGGGATGCCGGAAGATGTCGGCAGGGCAGCTGCAATGCTTGCCAGAGGGGATCTCCCCTATTCCACAGGTCAGGTTATTATGGTGGATGGTGGTATGACCCTGGGGAGATTAAAATAATTTCTTTTGATTATCTTACAAACAACTATTTATTTGTTATAATGATCTCTGATTTATGAATACAATAAAAACCATCTGGTATAAATTTTCAATAAAAAGAAAACTCATGATCTTTTTCTCTTTAATAATTGTTTGTATCAGCTTTCTAAATTTATATACACTCTCAAATGCATTCAAATATTTAAAAATATATGAACAGGATCTTATAAAAAATACAACTATTCATAATCTGCAAACTTCCATTATTGAAAACAATGCAGACTTTGAAAATTATATTATGTATTCAGGAGATAATGCATTAAACAGTTTTAACGAAATAATAC
>DAOVSY010000032.1 GCA_030633365.1 Spirochaetaceae bacterium
TAATTATATTTTTTGGAGTAACTTCATCCCTCAATTCTTCCGGAAGGAGTCTTCGCCTCATTCTATTTCGAAGAGCAATTGCTACAGCTTTTTTTGCCTTATTTTGCCCTATAATATATTTATCAAGTTCCTTAACTGTCTCTTTCGGAGTTAGCTTATCCAGGTCAGTTTTCATTTTATTTCCTCTAAAACAATATTACTATTAGTATAAATACAAATATCAGAAGCAATTTTAATGCTTCTCTCTGCAATCTGTGCTGCTGTTAATTCTGATGAGTCCAAATATGCAAGTGCAGCAGCATAGGCATAATTTCCCCCGGACCCTATGGCAATGGCCCCTTCATCAGGTTCCACAACATCCCCTGTTCCGGAAATAAGAAGGGTTTTGGTTTTGTCTGCAACAAGAAGCATAGCTTCCAGTTTTCGGAGGACCCTGTCCGTTCTCCATTCTTTTGCCAGTTCTACTCCTGCTCTGGTTATATCTCCATTGTACTCTTTAACTTTTCCTTCAAATCTTTCAAATAAAGTAAATGCATCTGCTGTTGCTCCCGCAAAACCAACAATTACTCTGTCATCATACATTCTACGTACTTTCCGGGCAGAACCCTTCATTACAGTTGTTCCAAATGTTACCTGGCCATCTCCAGCCATAGCAACTGAATCACCTTTCCTTACTGCAATAATTGTTGTACCTCTAATTTCCATTTTATTCCCTCTCTCTATTGCCCATGGGGATGAGCAGCTCTGTAAACATCTTTAAGCCTATCCATACCAATATGTGTATAAATTTGCGTAGTTGCTATTGAAGAATGCCCCAGCATTTCCTGTACAATTCTTATACCTGCTCCATTATTAAGCATATGGGTAGCAAATGTATGACGAAAAGTATGGGGGCTTACATGCTTGTTAACTCCAATAGACATAATATATTTATTAATAATATAACGAACGCCTCTAACAGAAAGGCTTCTCCCTTTAACATTTAAAATAAGACTTCCATCATCAGGACTTCCTGTCTTATTTAGATAACTCTTTCTAAGTGGTAAATAAGAAGCAAGTTCAAGTGCAGTTCCTTTGGTAAGAAATACCCATCTTGCTTTTCCACCCTTACCATGAACAAGAGCCATCCTCTTCTTTAAATCAATTTCCTTAACTTTCATTCCGGTAAGTTCAGAAACTCTGCATCCTGTAGAATAAAGTAGTTCGAGAATTACTCTGTCCCGGATACCTAAAAAAGTATTATCAGTCAGATCAATCATTTTTTGTATTTCTGCAAAGGATAAAACATCAGGTATTTTTCTGGTATTACTAATACTGCGAACATGGGCAAAAGGATTTATATCCAGAACGTCATACCTGATACAATACTTATAAAAGTTTTTGACAGAAGAAATTATCCTGTTTATAGATGATTTTTTCAGCTTTTTTCTGTCAAGATCCGCTACAAAAGACCGAACCTTTTTGGGTTCAACCTTTTCAAAACCCAAAGATTGATTATTCAGGAAATTTCCAAATAATTCCAGATCATGTGTGTATGCTCTTATAGAATTATCCGATAGATTTCTTGTTGTACGAAGGTAGTTCAGGTATTTAAATTTATTTTCTTCAAAAGTATTTTTCATTTTAAACTGCCTCCTTAAAACTAAGCAAATCTCCAAAAGAATCAATAGTATTCGCACCCTCAAATAAAAGCCTTCGACAACCAGCGCCTTTACTGCTGTTTATAGAACAACGATGTATATATACTTCTCTACCCTGATCAAGGGCAAACTCCGCTGTAATTAAAGCTCCTGATTTTTCCGGAGCTTCTATGACAACAACGGACTGACAAAGACCACTTATAATTCTGTTTCTGGCAGGAAAATTATATTTAAGAGGGGGTGTTCCCGGGGGATATTCACTTAAAATCACACCGCCAAGATCAATAATTTTCTTTCCCAAAGAGGAATTACTCTTAGGATAAATACTATCTATACCATTTCCTAAAACAGCAATGGTAGACCCCTTTCTTTCAACAACACCTTCATGAGCAGCCTGATCAATACCTTGAGCAAGACCGGAAACCATGTTTATATCATAATCAGAAATTTCCAGACCTAAATTAAAAGCTGCTTTTAAAGCCATCTGTGATGCCTTTCTTGTTCCAACTACAGCTACAGCAGGAATTTCATTATTTAAGATTCCACCTTTTTTGTAGATAAGAAAAGGTGGATTATAAATTTCTCTTAACAGAGGAGGATATTTTTTACTGTTATAGTTAATAATTTCTATGTCCAGATTAAGTACAGAATTTAAAATTTTCATCGATTCTCTAAGGATTCTCCCCGTATTAAACTTAACACCCATAAGTTTTCGATTTAAAATATATTCAAGATCAGAAATATTCAGATTTAGCAGATTTTCCAATAAAGGGAATTGCTTATAAAGCTTGACCCTCTCATCTGTGCTCAGTCCAGATATTCTGCTTATAAAAAGCTGTATCATATCCACTTTCATAATCTACCTGCCAAAAGTGAATCTCTATTTAAAGCAGCCTGCTCTTTCATGTTATCATCCCAGGCTTCTTCAGAAATTTCAGTGTACAAATCGATAGCAGTATCAATATCGCCTATCAACACCATATATCTTGCATACAAGCTCATTGCTTCCCAATCCTGGGAATTTATTGATAATATTTTCTCCAGTAAAGGTCTGGCATCTTCAGGGCTGTAGAGGTCAAACATATAAAGAACAGCCAAACCATACAAGGCATCAGTGTATGTCTGACGAAGCCTTATAGCTGTCTTATAATAAGCTTCTGCTTCATGAAATAAAAACAAACTCTTATTGTTGTCTACTTCTGCTCTGGCAATATTAGCCTTGGATAAACCGGCAAAATAACTTAATACAGGATTAGTTGGATAATATTCCATTGATTTTTCCAAATTTTCCAGGGCAAATTTATACATTTTAAAATCGATATACTCCAGTGCAAGCATTCTATAATAAATACCAATTTCTGCATTTGCTGTAACTACCCTGTCAACATCCTTACTGTATTCCTTTATAGCATCCTCAAGTTCTTTAATTCTCTCCCGGGATATCTCTTCATTCTCATAGTCTCCGGATTCTGTCCCTAAAATTCTATCAAGTGTTTTTTCAAAAGTTTTTTTCCTGTACTCAGTACACGAAGAAAGCAGCAAAGCAGCTATAGTAATTAAAGCCAAAGTAAATATAATTTTTTTCATTACACTACCCCCTCTTTTATATATGAGGAAAAATGCAATTTTGATTCAGAATCATCTTCATTAAGAGGATGAAAATTATCATGATCTTGCTGCAGATCACTGTTTTGAACATGTGTATAAACTTGTGTTGTTGTAATATTTGAATGCCCAAGAAGTTCCTGGACAATTCTAAGGTCTGCACCGCCATGAATAAGATGTGTTGCAAATGAATGACGCAAAGTATGAACCTTGGCCTTAAGATCTGCCTTTAAGGTTATTTCTTTAAACCTTTTCCAGACACCCTTCCGTGAAAGACCCCTGCCCCTTATACTAAGAAAAAGATGATCATCCTGAATTCCATATTTTATTAATGTATGCCGGACCTCACTTAAATATCGCTGCAGCCATATCTCGGCCTGGGAACCAAATGGAACCATTCGATCTTTATCTCTCTTACCATGAACTCTAACAAGAGCCTCATCCACAAAAAGATTACCCATAGTAAGATTTACTGCTTCTGAATTTCGCAGGCCACAGGAATATATAAGTTCAAATAACGCCCTGTCACGAATTCCCAATGGGTTATCTATAGAAATCGAATTCAAAAACCTGTCAACATCTTCTATAGAAAGAACTTCCGGCAATGGAGAGTTAGCCCGCTGTGCTTCAATTTTATCTGTAGGATTATCTTCACGATAACCTTCATAATTCATAAATCTAAAAAAAGAACGCAAACAACTTAAACTTTTTGCTATAGAAACAGAATCTAAACCTATTTTATGTAATGATGAAAGATATTCTATCAAAACATCACTCATAAGATTTTCGGGATGGCTGCCAGACTCTGAAAGAAATACAAAAAACCTATCTATCTCTCTTCCATAGGTTTCACGTGTAAGGGGTGAAAGCCTTAATTCGAGAAAAAGATAATCATCATATTCCTTTCTAACAGTCAGTATATTCATCTATCCTTCCTGACCAACAGCCTTTTTTTCACGAAGAATTGCAGGTATACCAAGATCAACTTCGGATCTGTTTCTTCCTGACAAATAACCACCATGACTACCGCTATGAGAAAGACCTTTTTGGAGATCAAGCCAGTCTTTATATTTAATAACATCATTCTGGGGTTGTTCCACTTCCAAAGAATCACTGACAACCTCATCATTACTAAAACCAGTGGCAACTACTGTAACCTGTACCTGATCACCCATATTTTCATCAATAGTCTGTCCAGGTATAATTAAAGCATCCTCATCTGCATTTGCGGTAACAATTTTTATAACTTCATCGTATTCTGTAAGTGAAAAATCTTCACCACCAGTAATATTTATCAGAATACCTCTGGCACCTTCCATTCGTGCATCTTCAAGAAGAGGATTATTTATTGCATTTGTTGCTGCATCAACAGCCCTGTTATCACCAGAACCCTGACCAATACCCATAAGTGCATCACCCTGGCCACTCATTATTGTTCTGACATCTGCAAAATCGATGTTAATTTCACCGGTAACAGTAATAAGTTCAGAAATTCCCTGAACACCCTGACGCAGAACATCATCAGCCATAAGAAAAGCTTCTCTAATTGGTGTACGTTTTTCGACTATCTTAAGAAGATACTGATTAGGAATTATAATTAAGGTATCCACTGCTTCACGAAGCTTCCTGATACCTTCTTCAGCAAGTTTCATCTTTTTCTTGCCTTCAAAATCAAATGGTTTAGTAACAACAGCAACTGTAAGAGCACCGGTTTCTTTTGCAACTTCAGCAACAATAGGTGCAGCACCTGTTCCTGTACCACCACCCATACCTGCAGTAATAAAAACCATATCAGAACCCTTCAAAATATTCTGAAGATCGGCCTTATTTTCAAGAGCTGCCTGTTCTCCAACATCGGGAACCCCTCCAGCACCTAATCCACTGGTTAGCTTTGAGCCTATAGGTATTCTATATTCCGCATTAGACAGCTTTAGAGCCTGAAGATCTGTATTTACCGCAATAAAATTTACATAACCCAGACCACTTTCGATCATTCGGTTTACAGCATTACTTCCGCCGCCCCCAACACCTATGACCTTAATTTTTGTTTGATTAAAATGAGTAACATCCATTTCTTCTTCAATTACTTCAATCTGCATAGCCCCCTCCCGAGCACATGAAAAGATTAATTTTTTAATATATATTTAGAAAAACTCTTTCATCCAGTTTTTCATTTTCTCTGCAAAACCATCATTTCCCTTCCTTGGTAAAGGATTTTTTATATCTTCTGATAAAATTTGATTAAGACCATACATAACCAGCCCAATAGCTGTTGTAAAATCCGGTTTCATATATGTATCTGACAATCCCCCAAGCCTTGGAGGCATCCCAATCCTGGCAGGAACATCAAATATCTGACTTGCCAGCTCAACAGCCCCGGGCATAGCAGCGCCTCCACCGGTCAAAACGACACCACCCCGAAGGTGCTTAAGATAATCCTTCCTCTCAAGCTGAGCTCTTACCATTGAAAATATCTCCACCATCCGTGGTTCAATTATCTTACATAGTTCTGTTCGCGGCACCGAAGCAGCAGGCCATCCACCTACTCCGGGAATAATAACTTCTTCATCTTTATCAACTAAAGGAAGATAACAACACCCTGATTCCAGCTTAATCTTTTCAGCAAAATCTGATGGTGTCTTTAACATAATTGACAGATCACTTGTAACCTGATCTCCACCAATTGTTACAACATCAGTATGATAAGGAGCTCCGCCTATATGAAGTAGAATATCTGTTGTCCCACCACCAAGATCAATTAATAAAACACCCAGCTCTTTCTCACTACTGGACAGAACTGCTTCTGATGAAGCCAGGGATTGCAAAACTATATCTTCAACCCTAAGCCCTGACCGGTTTACACATTTTAGTAAATTTTGTGCAGAAGTTACTGATCCTGTAATTATATGAACTTCTGATTCAAGGCGTATTCCAATCATATCAAGCGGGTCTTTTATACCACCCTGATCATCAACTATATATTCCTGAGGTATTACATGAATAACCTCTCTATCCATAGGAATTACAATAGCTTTTGAAGCCTCTATAACTCTAAGTATATCTGCCTGATTTATTTCACGGCCTTTACCAGTTACTGCAACAACTCCCCTGGAATTTATTCCTTCAATATGAGCTCCGGCAATTCCTGTAATTACATTACGAACTTCCCTTCCGGACATCATTTCCGCAGATTCAATAGCTGACGAAACAGATCTCAGGGTAGATTCAATATTTACAACAACACCTCTGCGCAGACCTTCAGACGGACTGGTTCCAACACCAATAATTTCAACAGCACCCCGTTCATTGATTTCTCCAATAACTGTGCATACTTTAGTTGATCCTATATCCAGACCTACTATTAAATCATCATAAGACAATTTTACTCCCCCTGAATCCTATATACTATATCACCAGTCCTAAAATCTATTTCCTCCAGCTTTTCCATACCCGGCTGTCCGGAAATAACTTCAAGAACCATCAAAATATATTTAAGCATCTTATCATCTATACTCAAACCAATTCTAATTCTTGTTTTGTAATTTTTAGGATATAAAAGAACTTCATAGTCAGCATCACCCTTTCTTATGAACTTTATTTCAGATATCAATCCATAAAGATCAGGAGATAGTCTTTTAATCCCTTCCATTTCTTCCAAAAAAGAACATAAGTCCTTAGGCATTCTCATGCCGTCCTTAATTTCAGGGAAGTCCAGACCTGAAATTACAGGCAGATCCATTGACTGCAAATTATAACCAGTTAAAAAAACAACACCCTCTTTATCAATCATTGCCGGAACTACACCAGCATCTGTCGAAATTAAAGACAGCCCTACAGGTGTACGACTTGCAATATCAATCTTAAGAACTGAAGGAAATACTTTTTTTACAGAAACCGATTGTATAGCAGGTATAAGCATCAATCTCTTTTCAATAATTTCAGTTTTTATATCAAAAAAAGTATCATCCTGCCCGACTCCGGCTTTACCCAGTAAATATTCATCTGAATATATAAAACTGGAATCTGTACTAATAATAATTTTATTTATTAATACCGATGGAGCAATCCAGAAATGAAACCCTAATTCCACAATTATAATTCCAATAAGCAAAAATATAAAACCGGTAAATACCTGTTCTATTTTTTGGGAACCAGTTTTTCTCCTGCTACTTCTTATGCGTCCAGGATAAACTTCAGGGGAAAGAATTACACTACTCAACAGAATTCTCCAATAAGAAATTTTTATTCCTCGATAAATTGAGCAGCAAACCACACATTATAAAGGTAACAATTACAGAGGATCCCCCATGAGAAAAAAATGGAAGAGTAATACCTGTCACAGGAAGCATACCTGAAACAACTGCCATATTTATTAAAGCCTGATATAAAATACTTGTAGTCAAGCCAAAGGCCAAAAAATATGCAAAAAGATTTTTTTCTCTGAATTTTAAAGCCAGAGCATATCCTCTTACTGCAAGAGCAAGAAAAAGCACAATTATAAAAGAAACACCAAGAATACCTGCCTCTTCTCCAATTACAGCAAAAATAAAATCTGAATGTGCTTCCGGCAAACCTCCAAGCTTCTGGGATCCAAGCCCTATTCCTGTACCCCAAACCCCCCCATTCGACAGAGCTCTCCTTGCAGAAAGAACCTGATAACCAGAATTTACAGGATCACTACCAGGATCAAGAAAAGAAATAATCCTTCTTACCCTGTGTTCCTTTGAAAATAAAAGCATTCCGGCAAGAGGGATAATTGCAGAAAAAATAAAAACAAAATAACCATATTTAACACCTGCAATATAGAACATAACCAGAGATATGATCATAACAAAAGCAGCTGTGGAAAAATCATTTTGAGCCAGAATTAGTGCTGTAAAAACAGCTACTATTAACAAGGGCGGTAATACATTATTAAAAAAATCGTGTATTGTATTATGTTTTTTACCAAACAGACTTGCAAGATACAGAATAATTGTCAGCTTTACAAACTCAGATGGCTGTAGAGATTTTCCAGCTATAACAATCCATCTTCGTCCACCCATCATTTCCCGGCCTATACCAGGTATAAAAGTAGCTATCATCAAAATGAAGCTTATTAACAAAAGAAGAGGAACTAATTTTACAATAAAAGATATTGAAAGTCTGGATACAATAAAAGCTAAAACAGAGCCTATAAGCATAAAAATAAATTGTCTGGTAAAAAAATAACCGGAATCACCAAATTTATAACTTCCATAATAATAAGAAGCAGAAAATAACGCAGAAATACCAATACCTGCCAATAGAACTATTAACAATAAAAGCATAAAATCACCTGATTTGCTTTCTATTCGCTCAGCAGAAAAATTATAATTCATTACTGTATCTTCAATGTGGAAAGACTTAAGATTGCGAAAAGACCGCCAATTATCCAAAAACGAATTACCACTTTACTTTCTGCCCATCCTTTTAATTCAAAATGATGATGAAGAGGCGCCATCTTAAAAACTCTTTTCCCTGTTAATTTAAATGAAACAACCTGAATTATTACAGATATTGCTTCCAGTACAAAAACTCCTCCAATTATTATTACAAGTATTTCTTTTTTTGTTAACAATGCAAGAACACCTATAGTTCCACCTAAAGAAAGGCTGCCTGTATCCCCCATAAATACTTCTGCCGGATGGGAGTTATACCAAAGAAAACCAATACTGGCACCTACCAAAGCAAAACTTAAAATCATAAGTTCTCCACTATCCCTTATGTATGGGATCTGTAGATATTCAGCATAATCAGCCCTGCCTGTCAGATATGTTATAATTCCCATAGTCAGACCAACAAGAATAACCAGACCCGAAGCCAGGCCATCAAGTCCATCTGATAAATTTACAGCATTTGAAAAGCCGACAAGTAAAATTACTGCAAATGGAATATAAATCACAGACAAATTAAGAACAGGATATTTAAAAAATGGTATATAAAGAAGAGTAGCATATTCAGAATCCTGTGAATAAATTATCATAACAATGATCAATGAGATAACAATCTGTGCAGAAAACTTGAACCTTGCCTGAAGTCCATCAGAACTTTTCCGAAAAACTTTTAGATAATCATCAACAAACCCTATTGCACCAAACCCAATAATTGAAAGAAGCGATATCCAGGTATAGTAGTTTCCAAGGTCCTGCCATAATAAAACTGAAATAACAATTGATATCAGAATAAGAATTCCGCCCATGGTAGGGGTTCCGGATTTTACAAGATGAGATTGAGGTCCATCATCTCTTATTTCCTGTCCAGCCTTTTTTTTCTTTAGAAACGCTATTAGCTTAGGGCCAAAAATAAATGAGATCAAAAGAGAGGTAACTGCAGCATAGGCAGCCCTGAACGTTATATATTGAAAAATATTAAGAAATGAAAACCTATCAACTAAAGGAAGAAAAATTTCTTTAAACACCAGGAACCTCCTTTGATTTCATTATTTTATCTGCGAGCTTATCTAATTTCATTGAACGGGAACCTTTTAAAAGAACAAGATCCCCTTCCTTTAAAGAATTTAAGACTTTTTCTTCAAGTTCAATATAATTTTTTGTATAGAAAGCACGTCCTTTATAATTACTCCTTAGAGCAAGGTCATAGGCCTTTTCCATCTCATCACCAAAAAAGAAAGTTTCTTCCGGATCAAGATCAACAACCTGATGTCCAACTTGCTCATGCATTTTTTCAGTCAAAGGACCAAGCTCCTTCATAGAACCCAGAACAAGAACAATCCGCCCCATCCATTTCAAATCTGAAATAAAATTAAATATTTCTTCCATAGAATCTACATTGGCATTATATGAATCTTCAATTAGTGTATATCTACCTTCAACAATTTGACTTCTTCCTTTTAAAGGTTCAATTTTTTCAAGACCCCTTTTAATCTTATCAGGACTAATCCCAATAGTAGAAGAGAGACTTATGGAGCCTATGGCATTAGTCAAATTATGCTGCCCAATTAGTTTCATATTAATCTCAAGCCCCTGGTACAGGATTCTCCAACCTCTAAGACCAAGGCTTATTATTTCATCAACACCCTCTGTAGAATTAAATCCATACTTGACAGTATGGCCGGAACAATGATCCTCTAAATAATCCACCCAGGAATCATTCTCAGAAATAAAGCCAGTATCAGTTTCATTAAAAAAAGTAAAAATATCTGATTTTTCAGATGCAATTGCCTCCTGGCTTCCCATCAGTCCAATATGAGCAGTTCCAATATTTGTTATAAGTGCATAATTGGGTTTAAAAACAGAAACCAAAGCTTTCATTTCTCCAGGATGATTTATTCCCATCTCAAAAACACCAAACTTATGTTTTTTTTCTATATTTAATACAGATAAAGGCAATCCCGTTTCTGAATTAAGATTACCCTCACTAATAATGGTATTCCCCTCTTCAGCAAGAATAGATCCTATCATCTCTTTTGTTGTGCTTTTCCCATTACTTCCAGTTACTGCAACTTTAATTAAACTATCAAAATCGGAAACCCAGCTGGCAGCCAGCTTCTGAAAGCCTAAAAGAGTATTTTTCACAACTATTAAACTGCAATTTATCCTGAAACTGGAATTATTTTTAATATTATCCGAATAATATTCTTCAGAAATCATAACAGCCGATGCACCAGCTTTATCAGCATTTAAAATATAGTTATGCCCATCTGTAAACTCACCTTTTAAAGCTATAAACAGATGCCCGGGTTTAACATTTCTGGAATCAATCGAAACAGATACAATATCAGAATCAGAGCCAGTGGAAGAAACAAAAAGCCCATTAACTCTATCAGAAGCATCTCTTACTGAAAATAGTTCTTTAATAACATCAGTCACTTGAAGCCCCACTCTCAGTTTCAATTTTAATTCGTACAGTATCTATGGATATTTTATCAAGTTCCAAAGTATTTTCTGCTAATTCATCAATTCTGCCAGGAGAGCTAAGAATAGACAAATTTGCGACTATTCTTTTGTTCTGCTCAAATAATTCTCTTTGATCTAAAATTAAAGTCTTAACTTCTTTATCCACCTGATTATAGTTAAAGGCCTGTCGTACAGTAAGAAAAATTAATCCGGGAACAGTTGCTACAATAATAAAAATTAAAAATTTACGTATCATCGTTTTATCATTCTCCCTCATCCATTAATTTTTCTATAACTCTAAACCTGGCACTTCTGGAAGGAGGATTCTCCCTTACCTCCAAATCTGATGGCTTAACAGCCCTTTTGGTAAGAACCTTAACTACAGGCTTACCTCCACATTTACATACAGGCCATTCCGGGGGACATGTACACGACCGGCCCTTTTCACGAAAATAATGCTTTACAATTCTGTCTTCCAGGGAATGAAAGGAAATAACCCCCATTCTCCCTCCGGGCTTTAAAACCGAAAGAGCACTGGTCAAAGCTGTTTTTAGCCTTTCCAGCTCACCATTTACGGCTATCCTGAGGGCCTGGAATGTCCTTGTACCAGGATGGATCCTGCCATATCGATAATCCGGAGGTACAGAATGCCAAATAACATCTGCAAGCTGCTTTGTTGTAACAAGAGGCTCTTCCTGTCTTGCTTTTAAAATAGCCCTTGATATCCTTCTGGAGTATCTTTCTTCACCAAATTCATATATCAGATCCGCCAGCTCCTCTTCAGGATAGTTATTTACAATATCTGCAGCGGAAATTTCAAGACCCGGCTCCAACCTCATATCCAGAGGCTCATCCTTACTAAAAGTAAACCCTCGTCCGGATTTCTCGTAGTGATATACAGATATTCCAAGATCAAAAAGAATAGAATCAGGTCGCTCATCTCCCAGTGGATATTCCCTGAAGAATGTATTAAACCAGACGTTATAATATCTAATACGATCTTCATAGTCGGCCAAACGTTTCCTTGCAATACTTTGTATATTTGTATCTGCATCAAGACCGACAATTTTTAGATTAGCAAAAGAAGATAAAAAATACTCACTATGACCACCCTCACCAAGGGTACAGTCAATCATCAGCTCACCAGAAGTTCTGGGAGCCAGTAATTCAAGTACTTCTTCCTTTAATACTGATCTATGCGATATATCCATGAACGACCCTTTCTATGACCTTTTTTTATTCTGTTTCTAATCTAAGAAGCTTATCCAGATCTTCTGCAGCTTCCAGAAAATCATCCTCACTCTCAACAAGATATTCATTATATGAATCAACATCCCAAAGTTCCATATAATTCTGAACCCCAAGAATAATAGCTTCCTTTTTCGAACCAAGATCAGCATAATCTCTAAGAGTTGGAGGAATTGTAATTCTACCTGATTTATCTATTTCACATTCCTGAGCCGGAGCAATTATTCTTCTCTGCATACTCCGTGTTCTTTTACTGAACATTGATGATGTTCCCATAATAAGCTGTGATATTTTTTCCCATTCATCAGGTGTAAAGATCCAGATACAGCGATCTACTGAGCGGGTAAGTATAAGCACATTTCCTTCTATATCATTACGAATTCTGGAAGGAATTAAAAAACGTCCCTTATCATCCAAAGAATTCCTGTACTCACCATTAACCATTAAAACACCACTTTCTGATAAATTTACCCACTTTCACCCACTCCTCTATATATACTACCCCAATAAATTCAATTGTCAACATATGACAATTTTTATTAAAGGGAAATTACATAAATGCCGATAATAAGTCCCTAACATATGTATAGTAGTAGACAGAATTGATACACATATTAGAGCAAATAGATATTATGGTAGGTAAAAAATGACAGCCACTACTTTCAAGTTAAAATACCCTGAAGGGGATGAGCTGGAAATTGAACACAGCCTTAATTTTAATCAGATTGTAGACTTAAATGGCAACCCACTACAGCTGCCAATAAGATCACCTCAAATGATAGTCTACAAAGTATACAAAGTTTCCACCAAAGAGGAACGAAAAGAAGTTACAAAATATTATTATTTAGAATTGATTGTGGGACAGGAATTGTTGGGGTTGGCCACGTAGGGAACAGGCATGCCTGTTCCTTACGTGATTATTCTTTTTTCCCGAAAATTGTATAATCCAGGTCTGGAAACACATTGTTTTTCCGTTCTACCCTGGTAAGCCATCCGGTATCAACAGTATTTCTGCGGAGGTTATCATAAATATAATTAAAATTATGAATATGTTCACGAATACGCTTTACCGCATAAGGAACTGTAGTTCCGGTTTTCATGATAAAAGGCCAATCGGAAGCCATACTTAACAGAACTTCCCTTGCAGCCTGATTAAGAACTCTTAGTTTTAAACCACTTTCATTGGGATACCTGTAAACAAGTTCTGTCATTCTATCAATAGCTTTATGAAGATGCCTGTAAATCCAGTCATTTTTACTATCAAGCCATACTTCGGAATAACCTTTATTACCCCAACTGGAAAAAGAAGGAACTCCAGGTTGATTTTTTGGATACTTTTCCAAATATTCAATTGCAGTAATCATTTCCAGCTCATTTTCCCGCTGTGATACCTTCCTTATAACCGAATCCATCCAGGAGATTCCTTCAAACCACCAGTGCCCAAAAAGCTCTGCATCGTAAGGGGTTACAATAAATGGGGTTTTATCCATTAATCCTTCGAGTCTTGTAAATTGATCAAGATGCCTTTGAATAAAATCATCTGCATGCTCATCAATCTTTTTCATAGCTAATTCAGAATCATACAACTCTTTATTATCAGTATCACCTGTTACAGCATAGTACTTATACCCTGTATTAACTCTTACATCAGGTTCATGGATATAAGGTCTGATATATTCCAAAGGAAGATCATATCCAATATCTCTATAAAACTCTCTATAAACAGGATCACAGGGATAACCTGAATCAGCTGACCATACAGCTTCTGTCATTGAAAAATCCTGCCCAAAGGCTGATGTTTTATTTGGTAATTCAAGAGGTCCATAAACTCCATGCTTAGGTTTTTTATCACTTAAAAGGA
>DAOVSY010000125.1 GCA_030633365.1 Spirochaetaceae bacterium
ATATCCCAGAGTCTGATGCTCATCAACAGCAGGTCGGGTCCATCCTTGTGTAAAATCTGCCTTTTCAATGGCATAGCCGTAACCCTTCATAGAAAATACTTCAAGGGGATTCCCAAAAGTCATATCTACAGTAAGCCGCCCATCGGTTCCATATAATTCAACAACATCATCCATTCCACCCCGGGTAATATAGTTTCCTTCTACTGTTACTTCAGTACCATCAGCATAGGATAGAATTCCGAATCCCCAGTCTTCACCTTCCATTTTTTTGTGGACCATATTTGCTTCGCCGCCCCCGGAGCATTTCCCAATAACACTCACAGGCATTCCCAGAAGATGATGAAAAAATCCAATAGGGTGTACTGCAAGATGGATTAAACTTCCTCCTCCGCAGAATTTTATTTTCTGGGCAAATGGAGAGTGAGAGCCGTTATGGACTTCCTTTCCCTTAAGGTACAAAATCTTACCAATTGCTCCCTCTTCCATGAGGTTCTTTGCTCTGACAAGGGATGGTGCAAAAATCCAGTCTTCAGCATAAAAATACTTCTGTCCGGTTTCCTTTTGTGCTGCTAGAATACGTTCTCCATCCTCCAGAGTTGTAGCAAAGGGTTTTTCGCAGATAACATCCTTTCCTGCTTTCATTGCAGCAATAGCTACTTCTGCATGGAGGAAATTAGGAAGACAGATATCCACAAGATCGATTTCAGGATCTTCTAAAAGTTTTTTGTAATCATTGTATGTTTTTGGAACTTTGTGAACCAGGGCAAAGTTTTCCCTTGCTTCAGAATCAATATCTGCAATTGCATAAATTACGGCTCCCGGTACAGTTCTCCAGGACTGAGCATGAAAATCACCTGCAAATTTTGCGCCGATTATTCCTATTCTAACTTCCATATTTTCTCCTCCGAGGTTGCATAGCCGTGCAGTAAGCGAAGCGCACGACCAGGCCAACTTGTTTGCGACCAGCCGGTTTACCTTTTGCCTGGTCGGGACTTCGTCCCTGCTCGGCTATGCACCCTGTACCATTTCAATTGCTTTAGGAGCGCAGACATCAACACAGGTTGAACACCCTGCACAGCTCACTTCATCTATAGTTGTAATTCCATCGGGATGAGTAATAGAACTGCAGTGTCCTATATTCCAGCACAAGCCGCAGGCAGTACATTTATCCAGATCAACTCTGGCATAGCCGTCATAAACTTTTAATCCTGAAGCATCCTTTATATTTTTATGCAGGATATCTCTAAAATCACTTATAGAATTATAACCCATCTCTTTCATGTATGATTTTAAATTATTAATGAGTTTGGGCATCCAGTCGAAGCCACGAATCATTGTTTCGGTACAAATCCAGACAGCATCAGCACCAGTCATTATCTGCTGAACAGCACTGGAAAGATCTGATACTCCGCCGGAACCAATGATAAACGGTTCAGGACCATTATAGATTCTCATTTCATAGGTATCCCTTAAAGCGAGAGGCCTGATCCACGGTCCTGAAAGACAACCGAGGGTTATTGAATCCTGCAAGCGGTAGATTGTTCCCATAGGGTTTCTAATATCTATATCTGCCATACCCAAACGATTGGCCACTCCTCCTACAGCTGCTGCTCCTGCATCAAGAGACTGCCATGCTGCCTGGGCAATTTTTCCACCCTCAGGAGTCAGTTTGACAACTACAGGTATATTTACTCCATCCACTATCTTTTTAACTACTTTCGGAAGTTCAACCAGATCTGATCCAAGGCTTGCTCCCGTTGCCTTCTCTGTTGTTTCCCCGGTAGTTGTCAGATTAAATGACATATTGGGACAGCACATATTTAGTTCAATCCCATGGGCTCCTGCATTTTCAAATCTTTTCGCTAATTTAACCCAACCTTCAGGATCATCTCCGTCATATGTAATATTGGGAAAAATAACAATATCCTTTGTCACCTTTCTTGCTTCTTCGATTACACTTAAAGCTACTCCAGGAGTAAGTCTCTCTTCTGCAGTAAAAATATGAAGCTTCTCTTTTTTTAGCCATCTGTATCGTGGTGGTAGTGAAAGGTAGGGGACAGGGTCAATAGCAAGTTTTACTGATACTCCGGCCCAGCCACTGTCTTCCGCTTGTTTAATATGATCAACTGTTTTTACAGTTGGTCCTGAACCAACAATAAAGGGGTTTTTTAATGTTAAATCTCCAATTTTTACAGAAATATCGATTGAATCACTCATTTGTCCTCCAATTATTTTCTTATTTTATCTGCTTACTCTTCCGGAAGAGTCTCCTTTCATAAGTTTTTCCACTTCAGAAACTGTTACCATATTAAAATCACCTTTAACTGTGTGTTTTAAACAGGAAGCAGCTACTGCAAAATCAAGAGCCTTCTGGTTTTCATTATAGGTGTCCAGACCGTAGATCAGCCCTCCCATAAAGCTGTCACCACCGCCAACCCTGTCAACAATATGTGTGATCTGGTATTCTGGAGCCTGATACAGTTTTTCCCCATCCCAAAGAACTCCGGACCATGTATTGTGATTTGCATTTACTGAACCTCTAAGGGTAATTATTACTTTCTTTGCATTCGGAAATTTCTTCATCAACTGACGTCCTACGGATTCATATTCTTTTCCGTTAATATTTCCTGATGTAACATCAATTCCTTCAGGATGAATCCCAAAAACTTTTTCTGCATCCTCTTCATTCCCTAGTATAATATCACATTCCGAAACCAGTTCAGGCATAACTTCTCCTGCACTTTTCCCCCATTTCCACAATTTATTTCTATAATTCAAATCAACGGAAACCATAATGCCTTTCTGTTTTGCTGCTTTAACAGCTTCAAGGCATACTGCAGCTGCGCCTTTAGATATAGCAGGAGTAATTCCTGTCCAGTGGAACCAGGAGGCCTTATCAAAAATTCTCTCCCAGTCAATCATTCCCGATTCTATTTCTGAAATCGATGAATGAGCTCTGTCATAGATAACTTTACTGCCTCTGTTTACAGCTCCGGTTTCCAGAAAATAAATGCCTAATCTTTCTCCACCAAATATTATCTCAGAAGTATCAACACCAAGTTTTCTAAGATTCATCAGGGCTGATTTACCCAAATCATTTTCAGGAATTCGTGTAACAAACTTTGTATTTATTCCATAATTCGCAAGGGATACAGAAACATTTGCTTCTCCCCCTCCAAAAGTTGCTTCAAATTCCGATACCTGGCTAAACCGCTGATAACCCGGGGTTGCCAGCCTAAGCATAATTTCTCCAAATGTTATTACACTATTTTTCATTTCTACCCACTTTAGATCTAAATCTAATAATTTAATATTTTTGTATTGACAACTCAATAGTTGCATGCAATTATTGTATATGATGAATTACAGATATACTTTTGTCAAGATATTTTTTGAAAATATCAATAATAATTCAACCACTTTGTATTTACAAAAAGTTAGATAATATGGCGCAGGAAAAAATAACAATTTATGATATAGCAGAAAAATTAAACATCTCCGTCAGTACAGTTTCCAGAGTGTTAAACAATTCTCAGCTGATAAGTAATGACAAAACCCGTCTTATTAAGGAAACTGCAATCCAGATGGGGTATCAGAAAAGACAGATTAAACGTCATCAAAATCGTACAATTCTGAATATTGTATTAATTCTCCCATACAGGGAAGATCCGTACATGCATCTGTTCTATGATGCCGCACAGCTGATAAAGGGGATTGAAGATGGATTTGGAGACACTCGAATAAGTATAATTACAGATCTGGATTATGGTAAATGTAAAATTTTTTCTCATAAAAAAACAGGTAATATTGATGGTGTAATATTTGCATTTTCTGATCCCCAAACAGACCTGCTTAAAAACCTGGATTCACGTAAAATCCCATATATATTTTTAAACAGAATTAAAAAAGTTCATAATTATATATGCTGTGATTACAGATCCGGGATGATGACTCTGGTCAGGAAACTTGCAGATAAAAGAAATATCAAAAATCTGATCTTTATCGGATTCTCAGGTAATGTGGAAATATCTGAGAGGAAAGAAGCAGGATTCAGGGAAGCCTGTAAAAAATACAGTATTACGTGCAATGTAGAGATGATCTCATCTATCAATGAAATTGATTCGGATTTCATTGATAGAATGAATTTCGGTGATAAAGATGCAGTCCTCTGCAGTAATGATATTCTGGCAGTTACACTCTACCAGGCCTTGATACACAAGAATATTCGTATTCCGGAAGATATCGGTCTTACAGGTTTTGACAATTCTCCAATACTGGAGCTGTTCTGGGACAAGGTCACTACTATAGATCTCTCCACAGGTAAATTGGGAAGGGATGCAGCTGTTTGGCTTAAAGACTGGATAGTTAACAGGAATGAAACCATGATACATGAACTGGTACCAGGTAATTTTATACCTGGTACAACAATTTGAGGTTAAATTACAAAAAAACCTCACAATCTTTTTCAGCACTCTTGTATATTGCTAATATAATCTCTACTGCTTTTCGTCCTTCATCTCCTTCTACAGCGCTTTTATTACCCGAGTCCAGGGATTGAATAAAATCTTCAAATTGCCACTGATGGGGTTTATAGCTAATAGCGCCTGGATCCGAAGCTCCTCCGCCTGATTCTGTTTTAGAAGTAAACCTTTCTATTATAGACTGATCAATCTCCAATTTTTCCTTGAAATTCCACGACTTTATATCCGATTCTTCCAAAACTATGCTTCCCTCAGTTCCTGAAATCTCTATCTTTTTTAAATAACCAGGATATATTGCAGTGGAACCTTCAATAACACCCAGAGCCCCATTTTTGAATTTAAGTACTGCAACACCAACATCTTCAACCTCAATTCGCTCATGTCCAAGGGTATTTGTATAGGCTTTAACAGATACTACAGGTCCCATAAGCCATTGCAGCAGGTCAATGGCATGAATAGACTGATTCATTAGTGCACCGCCTCCATCCAGAGCTTTTGTTCCATGCCACCCCCCCTGATCATAGTACTCCTGGGTTCTGAACCATTTTATATAAGCATCTCCCATAACAAGTCTGCCAAACCTGTTTTTGTCCACAGCCTCTTTTACTACCATAGAGGCTTCATGAAATCTGGAAGGGAAAATAGTTGAAACTCTAACACCTTTTCTGTTTGCTGTTTCCAATATTTTATCGCACCGTTCAAGGGTTATTTCCAATGGCTTTTCTACTATTAAATGTTTTCCCGAATTAATAATTTCAAGTGAGGGTTCCATATGAGCACCTGAAGGTGTACAGACTGTTACAATATCCAGATCAGGATCCTTTAACATTTCTGATAGATCAGTATATCCTCTGCATCCAAATTTACTGCTAAAAGTGTCGACTCTCTCTTTTGAGAAATCCATACACGAATGAATCACAGCTCCAGGTATATCTTCCAAAGCTCTCCCATGAAAATCTGCAATTAAACCAAGACCTACAATACCAAATTTATAACTCATATTTTCCTCCGTGTTGGGTATTATATCAGAAAACAATTTAAATAGTTCTTTCAACCTTCTTTGAATCGAATTTTAAAAGAAATATCAATATACTGACACTCAGCAGCAGTGGAAGTGAAAATATAATAATGGCATAATTGAACCCTGCGTAGTCGATAGTCATTCCGAACAGGGTTGGACTGAGTGAGGCTGTAATAGTCATAACTCCCATCATAACACCAAAAACTTCTCCTCTCCCAAGATGGGCTCCCATCCTGGTCAGCATGAGGTTCTGATTGATAATACATCCCGATCCGAAACCTCCAAACAGTGTAATGGCTACAGGATAAATCCATACAGGCAGATTAAAAGACAGGATGAGTATGGATGGGACTATTAATATTGTTGCTACTATTATAATTATGAAGGAATTAAAACGGTCCGAAATTTTTCCAGCTATAAGGGATCCTATAATACCGCCAACAAAGAAAAATGCTGTTCCATAGGCAGCTACATTTTCACCAAATCCAAAAAAGTTGACAAAAATAGTGGGTAAAAAATTTAGAATTGCCGACACACTCATCATCCTCAGAATGACGCTTATCAGGAATAAATTAAATCTTAAAATTTCACTTCCACTGGCTTTTGATGAATTATTCTTTCTGTCCTTATTTTTATAAAATTTTGGAGGAATGACAGAAGTAAAATGGTAAATCAGCCCCATTAAAAGTGCTGGTATTGCCGTCAGGATCAGGATCCCACGGATACCAATCCACTGGATCAGAGAACCATTTATAAGGAACATCAGGAGGATTGCACCAGTGCCGAAGCCTTCGTAAATTCCAAGTACTTTACCTTTGTTTTCAGTATAATTTTCATCAATAATTGCGTACATGACCGGGTGAAAAGTACTCATTCCAACTGCAGTTATAGAAATAAGCAAAAGAAAAACAGTCAGAGAGGAAGCAAATCCTGAGGCCATCAATCCAGCTGAAGCCAGTAAGAAACCGAAACTAAGAATGTTTTTCCGTGAAAAGCGGTCTGATAATTTACCCATTACAAAAGAGCCCACTGCTGCTACAGCGAGGTAGGTTGTCAGTATTCCTCCGGCCTGGGTATAACTTAGATCATATCTGTTTAATAAAGACGGTAGAACAAGAGGAAGAATAAACCAGTACAGGTCATTGGCACCATGGCCAAATAGTTTAGATTTCAATATTTTTTCTTATTTTTCATAACATCTGTACTATCCACTATCCGGATTTTTATGTCAACTAAGATCTATTTCAGGCTTTTGTGCTGTACATGATATTATTTCGCTTTTAGCTTTTTCCGTCGGTTTACTGTGGTTATTTTAGAGAAGAGATACTTTTAAATTCAAAATGAGTTACATCGAAAAAAGCTGTATTTGCAACTGTATCCAGAGGAAATTAGGTGAAAAATTAAGTGAAAATTTTAAATAATAGTTTTCTTGACAAATGTAGATTTGTGTAGGACAATCCAGTTGTTGCATGCAACAGGCTAAAAATATTATTCTTGTCTTTATAATCCTGTAAGGAGGAAAGCAATGTTCAAAGTTGCAGTTACTGATGACAGATATGGAAGTTACACAGAAGAAATAAATGTTCTAAAAGAAATAGGTGCAGAGCTTGTTATTCTGGATCCTGAAAATAAAGAAGAATTTAATAAAGGAATTGTTGAAGCTGATGCCCTTCTTGTAAATCTTCATCCTATGACTGAGACCCTCATCTCCAAACTTGATAAATGTAAAGTCATTTCCAGATATGGAGTTGGTTATGATAATGTGGATGTTGATGCTGCAACAAAAAATGGAATATGGGTTGCCAGAGTTCCTGACTATTCAATAGAGGATGTTTCCGACCAGGCACTGGCTCTATTAATGGCCTGTATCCGAAAAATAGCCTATAAGGACAGGATGATCCGTAATGGTAAGTGGAACCTTCATGATGATCAGCCCTGTCACAGAATTAAAGATAGTGTTTTAGGCTTAATTGGCTATGGTGCAATATCCAGACGTTTCCATGAGAAAACAATGGGTTTTGGACTATCAAAGGTACTTGTTTATGATCCCTATGTTGATGATGAAATGATTAAGGAGAATGGTGGAATTCCTTCAGACCTCGATACTATTCTGACTGATTCTGATTATATATCAGTACATGTTCCATTGGCTGACAGTACAAGAGGATTGATAAGTAAGGACCAACTCCAGCTAATGAAAAAAGGAGCAATCCTTATTAATACTTCAAGAGGCCCGGTTCTTAACGAAGCTGATGTTACAGAAGCTCTGAAGATAGGTACTATAACAGGAGCAGGCCTGGATGTTTTCGAAACAGAGCCTCTTTCATTAGACAGCCCCTTACGTAAACTTGACAATGTTGTTCTGTCTGATCATACAGGCTGGTACAGTGAGGAATCCAAAGTGGAGCTTAAGACAAAAGCAGCTTTGAATATTGTTTCTGTTTTGAAAGGTGGAAAACCTATTTATCCGGTCAATGAGATTTAAAATCCAATTTACAGAGGCAAGGTCTGATGATAAAAACTGCAATATGTAATGAACTATTTGGAAGTATTGATTTTCAGAAAAGCTGTGATTTGGTGGCTGCTCATGGATTTAATGGGATTGAAATTGCTCC
>DAOVSY010000296.1 GCA_030633365.1 Spirochaetaceae bacterium
CGTGAACAAATTGGTGCATCTTTAAATTTATCTTCCTATATGTGCAGTGTAATTGATAATAATTCTTCTATCTGGATAGCACAAAGAGAAGGACGGGCCAAAGATGGTCTTGATAAAACAAATCCTGCAGTTTTAAAGATGATATATCTTTCAAAAAGAAAAGAGCTGAGTTTTTCCGAATTCCTTGAAAAGTATCCTATAGTTCCAGTTTCTATATCCTATGAATACGATCCTCTCGATCGTGCCAAGGGTTGGTCCATTTATAGAAAAAGAGTACATGGTACTCATATTAAACGAAAGTACGAAGATCTTATTCATATGGCAAACGGACTTAAAGGGTATAAGGGGAAGGTTAATCTTGTTTTTTCAGAACCTCTTACAGGAAAGTTTAAAAATGAAGGAGCAGCAGCAAAAGAACTTGATGAAAAAATACATCGAAGCTATAAACTTTGGAAAACCAACTATATATCCTATGATCTGCTAAATAAATGTAAAAAATATGATAATAAATATACTATTATGGATGTAGAGAAATTTCTTAATAGATACAAAAGACTTTCAGGTGAAGTAAGGGAAATTGTATTAGAGTCTTATGCCAATCCGGTTACAAGTTACGAAAATTATATTTCAGGGAAGTAATCTTTAATCATGATAATGTTCTCCAGGATTAGACTGTTTCTCTCTTTATTTATATTGTTTTTAGTTTCCTGCAGTGGATCTGTACCTCAAATAGGGCAGAGTCTATGGCAGGTGAATTTTAGTAAAGTTCCGGAAGAAACAAAAATTGTTCAGGAATTATCACTTTTTGTATTAGTTGAAGATGAAGACGGAGTTTCTGATATAGCTAATGTTTATATAATTCATGATGAATCTGAATTATTTTGGGAACTTGATCCGGATAACTGGGCAATAAAAGTTATTAGTGGAAAGAACTGGTTAGGCAGTAATAGTATCTCTATGAATGATAATTCTAATATGCCTTCCGGCTTATATAGAATAGTGGTAATTGATAAAGCTGGTGAAAGGGATTCCAGTAAAATAAATATTCCTTCAAGTATGTTAAAATCTGATAAAAATATAAAATTTCCCAATTTGATAATTGATTCTGATATAATAATAGAGTCTGATTTTTTAGATAACACTTTAAGGATATATGATGAATCTATGGTTTTACTTAAAAACCTTAAAATCGAATCAGGTAAAATAAATAAATCTATCATAGTAAATGATACAAATAGTAAGGCTCATTGGGTTAGTATATATTCTTTTAATGAAGAAACAGGTACTGGTTATATTAGAGGACCATATTTATTTAACCCGGTCAGGTAAATAATTTTTTAATGAAATTAACAAATTGCTGTTTATAAGATTTACCATATTCTGAAGAAAAGCTGGCAGCAGCATCCTGAAGAGAAAAATTATTACTATTTCTTGTTTTTAGTTCATCCCAATGTTTGATTATCCACATATAAAGGTCACTTTCTGTTCTGCCTGGGAATCTATTAAGTATATGTTCTTCTCTTACAATATTTATAATTGGGATATATAGGTTTTTATACCAGGAAATACCAGCAATAATAAATGTAATTTCAGTTTCTGAATTTTCATTAAGGAAGTACTTATGTCCCTGAATATGTCGTAAAACTTCATAAAACCTGCCTGGAGCCGTAAAAGTAAGTTCTTCAAATTTAATTATGGACTTTAATTCAGTATTTAGAAAAATATGATTTTTTTCATATATTATTATAGCTTTTACTATTTCTGTTTGTGTCATTCCTGGTATTAGAGGTATTTCAGTATCAAGACGAATAACTTCAGCATCTATACTTTTTACTCCCTGAAGTTTGGCTACTGATACCCGGTGGTTACCATCACGAACAAAATAAGATCCGCCAATTTCGTAAAGCTTTATTGGAGGTAAAATTACAGATTTTAAATGTGCTTTATCAATACTTTCCCAACGGTTTCTTATAAACTCTTTTTTTGGTAGAAATGTTCTATTAAAATCGTTGTAACGTCCTTCACTCCCAATAATAAAATCAATATCAACAGCTTTCATACCTATATAGGTTTCAGATTTTGGTTTTATTAATTTTCTAATATCTCCCAATGCTAATAGTTTTTGCCTTTCAGGAGTCATTGCATTAAGGATATTTGATATAGTTGCCTTTGATCTGGCTTTATTAAAATCTTCACGAGCCTGATAGTTAATATAATTTGAATTATTACTGTCTGTCATGGAACCTCTATATCTAAAATAATATGTTCATAAATATTAATAACTCTTGTATTTAATAATATAGTTTCCCGGGGTGCATTGATATCATATAAGTGAATGTGGCCATGTAAATGATACTTAGGTTGAAATAGTTTAATAAATGTTCTATAAACTTTAAATCCCTGATGGCAAAGATCTTCCTTGTCTCCAATATTTTTCGGAGGTGCATGGGTTAGTAGAATATCAAGCCACCTACCATGGAAAATACGATTAAATAATAAAACGGGAATAAGTTTTAGTATTTTTAATGCCATACCAAATTCAGTATATTGATTTGCACCTCCATTATATTTTTTACTGCCTCCAAGTCCTGCTATTATTAAAGATTTAATATTTTTAACTTTATCTCCAATATAAATCGATCCATAGCTTTTTTGAATATTTTGTAAGGGTTCAATATCCCCGGAACTTACATTAGAAAAATCTTTTCTGTAGTTATGAAGAGATTTAAGATTATGATTTCCAAATACAAATAGCAATGGTTTGTTTAAGGAACTTACAATAAATCCATAATAATTAAGTTCAAGGTCACCGGCACTCAGAATTAAATCAATATTTCCAAACCTCTTTTTAATATTACTGGAATAAATTAGTGGATCAACTTTATCAGAGATACAAAGTACATTTAATAAAGGCATACTATTTCTTTTTTTTCATTGCCTGATGTATAACCTTAAAGTCAACCTTTTTTAGTTCTGTTTGTAATAATTCTTTTCCAATAAGATCTATAGGTCTGCTTTCTGCATATTCCTGGGCTTTTCTGGCGAAGTTTGTACTAACAATAATTATACCTCTTGTTAGACTTAATCCTTTCATTTTTTCATGTAAAGCTCGAATTGTAGTATCAGGAATCATATCCGGTGTTCTCAAAAACCAGATAAGTTTTGGCATTTTTCTGGTTCCTCTCCATTTTGTGTCACCATCAACAGCAATAATCTCACATCCATTAGTAATATCACTTAGTTCAGTTACATTTAATCCTATAGAACTTGTAAGAGCTTTACATATTTCCTGAAATTCTAAATTACCTGAAGTAAGGAAATCTTTCATTTTATCATCAGATCTGAGCTCCTGATATTGACTTAATTTTTCAGCAACATCCTTGAAATTTGGTTTTTTTGAATAAATTTCTTCCCATTCATCAATGGCACTTTCAATATCTCTTTCATTTTCATGACAAACTGCAAGAAAATAACGGGCATAAAGTGTTTCCGGTGAAGAAGCATTGCTTGTCAATTTAATTCCACGTTCCAATTCAATTATAGCTTTATCAAAACTCTTTAAACTCATATAACATGCACCACGTTCAACCAGGGATTTTACTTTAAAATCCTGATCTCTACTTGCTTTTTCAAAAGATAAAAGTGCAGGTATATACTCATGATTGTTTTTCTGAAGTTTTCCCAAATAAAAGTGAGCAGCATAAAAATCAGCTTTATACTTCAATGTTGCTTCAAACTCAGCCTTTGCTTCTACATTTTTTTTAGCTTTAAATAATATAAAACCTAGACTGAAATGTGCATTACTAAGCCTGGGGGTAAGCTGAATAGCTTTCCTATAGTATTGAACTGCCTTGTCTGCTTTATTTCTATTTTCAAATAGTTTTCCGGCTCTAAAATAGTATTCGCCATTAGTTGGTATTAGTTTAATTAATAGAATATATTCTTTAAGAGCCTCTTCGGGTTGGTTAAATTGTTCATATAGTTCGGCAATAATCAGTCTGAATTCATTTTCTTTACAAAAGCCACCAAAGCTACCTAATTCATTTACTTTTTTAAGCTCCATTAGAGCGATTTCTGACTTTTGCTCTGCTATATAAGAATTTGCAAGAAGATAATGGGCTTCTGAGTTTCTTGGTTCTTTTTCGAGTATTTGTTTTACTATACGAATTGCAGAATTATGCTTTCCCTGTTTTTGGAAATTTGCAACTGTAGCAAGTTTTTTTGGTGCCAATACAGTTTTCATTACAAAAACTGTAATAACTGCTACAGCAATTCCGATGATTAAAATTAGGACTATAATTAGGGGCATATACTTCTCCTTTTATCAGATTAATGAGAAAATTGGATACTGTCAAACCTTTGGGGGGTAAAATATCAAGCTTAAATCAA
>DAOVSY010000127.1 GCA_030633365.1 Spirochaetaceae bacterium
ACAGCATTAACTGCAACTTCAGGATTATAGTATTTAGCACCAGCAATAAAACCCTTCTGCTGATTTGATATTGGTGGAATTTCCATTCCCCCTACTGTTCCAATTTTACCACTTTTTGTTATCATAGCTGCTAAATATCCCTCTGCAAAACCAGCTTCAATATCATTAATTACAAAAGAGGACAAATTGGGTTCCTGGGAAATCATTGTACTTGTAACAATAAAATGTTTATCCTGATATTCACTAGCTACAAGCTTTGCAGCATCACCAAATTCAAAACCATGACCCATTACAATATCAAATCCTGCATTTGCATAACCTCTAAAAATTTCCTCATAATCTGAAGCAGGAGTATTTTCGGTATATGCAATTTCGGCACCAAATTCTTTTTCAACTGCCTTAAGTGCATTATATGCAGTAGCATTCCAGCCCTGGTCGGTAATTGAACCTGGCAGAAGAATAGCCACTTTTAATTTTCCATCATCAGCTTCATCTTTCTGACCACCAGCGAATAATGTTCCTGCACCTACAAGCATAATGAGTAAAACTGTTAAAACAATACTAATCTTTCTTTTCATAAAATCCTTCCTTAAAGTTATATTATTTCTATTGATACATGAAAAAACTACCAGCCCTCCTTTATTCTAATTATTAATATCTTTGCTTATACTATCTATTTTTTCGCCTGCCATCATAAGACCCAGTTCCTTAATTGATACATTCTCTGCATCTACAATTCCCATTATTTCACCATTATGTATGACAGCAATCCTGTCACTTATATTCAGAAGCTCATCAATTTCAGTTGATACATAGAGGATTGCGGCACCAGCATCTCTTTGCTTTATTATATTTTTATGAACATATTCAATTGCTCCTACATCGAGACCACGTGTAGCATGCATTGCAATTAGAACATCAGGGTTTCCGTGTAATTCCCGGGCAAGAATCAGTTTCTGCTGATTCCCGCCAGATAACTTCCCAGCCAGAAGATCGCTGTTTGGGGTTCTTACATCGTAATCACTAATTAGTTTTTCTGTATGCTCTTTAATATAGTTCCAGTTAAGAAATAGTTTTGAATGAGGAACTGTATGATAGTCGTGTAAAATCAGGTTCTCTCTTAGATTCATCTCCAGCATAAGTCCGCTTACACGACGGTCTTCGGGGATATGACCTACCTTGCAATCAAGTATTTCTCTTGGAGTGGCATTTGTTAAATCTTTATCCATTATTTTCACAGTACCTGAAGTTGATTTTCTTAAACCTGTAATAACCTCTATCAGTTCAGACTGGCCATTACCATCAACACCTGCTATTCCAAGTATTTCTCTTTTCTTTACTGTTAATGAAACAGATTTAAGTGCTTTTAATCCCTTATTGTTATTTGCTTCGATATTCTCTAGAACAAGGGCAGGTTCTCCAGGGACAGCTTTCTCTTTATATGCTTTAAAAATAACTTCACGTCCAACCATCATTTCAGCAAGTTCGGATTTGTTAACCTCTGATGTTACAACAGTTTTAACTTTTTTACCCTTCCTTAGAATTGTCACCCGATCACTTATCTCTTTGACTTCGTTTATTTTATGACTGATAAAAATCACAGAATAATCGGAGGCTGTAAACTGTCTGATCATACTGAACAGCTGATCAATTTCCTGTGGAATCAGAACTGCTGTTGGTTCATCCAGAACAAGTATTCGGGCTCCCCTGTAGAGAGCTTTTATTATTTCCACCCATTGTTGCTGCCCAACAGACAACTGCCAAACCATGGCAAAAGGATCAATCCCCATACCATACTTATCTGAATACTCGAGAATTTTCTCTGCAGAACCCTTAAGGTCAAGAAATGGTTCTCTCTTTTGCTTAATTCCAAGGATTACATTCTCTAGCACTGACAGTTCCGGAATTAATTCAAAATGCTGATAAACCATTCCAACACCATTTTTGATAGCATCTCTGGGTGAATTAAATGATACAGATTTACCATCAATTATTATCTCACCGGAATCTGGTGTATAAAGACCAGAGAGTACGTTCATTATGGTGCTCTTCCCTGCACCATTTTCACCAAGAAGGGTATGAACTTCCCCTTTCCTTAATTCAATATTGACATCTTTATTAGCTACAACACCCCCAGGAAAGGTTTTAGTAATATTTTTCATTTCCAGTATATTATCTGTCATTATATAAACTACCCCTTGAAATACGGTTTACTTGAAGCCTTGGGCGGTACAGCTTTTCCAACAAACCCTGCCAGTGCAGCAACGGTCAGAAAATATGGAAGCATTAGTAAAAACTGATAAGGAATGGAACTTCCTATTGCCTGCATCCTAATCTGCAGAGCATCACCAAATCCAAATAACAAAGTAGCTCCGAGAATACCATAGGGATTCCACTTTCCAAAAATTACAGATGCCAGAGCAATATATCCACGCCCCGAAACCATATTTTCTGAGAAAAAACTTAAAAGCCCTACAGATAAATATGCACCAGCTACACCTACTATCATAGATCCTATAATAATTGTCCCGTATCTTATTCTGAAAACATTTATACCTGCTGTATCAGCCGCTTCGGGATGTTCTCCTACAGAACGAATACTTAAACCAATAGTGGTTTTTTTCATAAGATAATAAGTAAACGGAACCATAAAAAGAGCCAGATAAGCCAGACCCATCTGATCGAATAAAGGACCTATGACAGGAATATCTGACAGGAACGGAATAGTAACCTTATTAAAAGAAGGTATATTTGTGCTGCTTGCATTTAAACCAAAGAAAACTCTATTGACAGTTGTAGTAGCCCCGAGAGCAATTATATTTATTGCAATCCCTGTAACAATCTGATTGGCTTTAACTGTAACAATTAGAAATGCAAACACCAGACCCACAAGACCAGAAACAACAGCAGCTAATAGTGCACCCATCCATGGATCCTGAAATAAATAAGCACCTATACTTCCGGCAAGTGCTCCAATAAGCATTGTACCTTCGGCACCAATATTAACAACACCTGCTTTCTCCATATAAAGAAGTCCAATGGCTGCTATAAGAATTGGCGTAGCTACCCTCAAATCCGCCTCTATAAATGAAGAAATAATCTGTAAAATTGCATTACCTGCTTCCATTATTCCTCCTTATAAATCCAAATAATTTCTTCCGGTTTTCTACTGTTATCATCTGACCGGCAACTACAAAAACAATCACAAGTCCCTGTATAATATAGATTGTGGAAATAGGAACTTTTGCAATCATCTGCATCATGTTTCCACCACTCCTGAGCGCACCAAACAGAATCCCTCCAAAAATAATTCCAATTGGAGAATTCATACCAACAAGAGCTACTGCAATCCCGTCAAATCCATAACCAGGGGAAAAACCCTGAAATAACTTTCCCTGAATAGCCAATATTTCGTTTGCACCTGCAAGGCCGCCCATACCCCCTGCAATAAACATTACAATAATTACCACTTTGGAGGGTTTCATACCTGCATATTTGGCAGCTTCTATACTTTTACCCACTACTCTTGATTCATAACCTACTTTTAATTTTCTGAAAAAGAAATAATAGACAACTACAGCACCCAATGCTATAAACAAACCCCAGTGAAGTCGTGAACCATAGAAAAACCTTGGCAGTATTGCTGACTCCAAAATAGGTCTGCTTTGTGGGTAAGTACCTGGGGGCTCTATCATAGGCCCGGTAACAAGATAACTGATAAAATAAATCGCTATATAATTGAACATTACTGTAGTTATAATTTCGTTTGCCCCAAATCTAATTTTTAACCAACCTACAATCAATCCCCAAACACCACCACCTAAAAATCCGGCAAGAAGAGTTAACGGAAGATGAATTATCATTGGCATCCATCCAAAATTAGTGCCAACTAAAGTAGCAAGAAAGCCTCCCATGTAAAGTTGACCCTCTGCTCCAATATTTATCAAACCAGCCCTGGATGCATAAGCAAAGCTTAATCCTGTAAGTATAAGAGGTGTAGCTTTTACCAGGGTTTCCCAGATAGCCTTTAGATTACCCATTGAACCAAAAATCAGGGCTCTATATGCAGTAACAGGATTACCTCCAATAAGCAGTATAACTACAGCTCCTGCAATGAGTGCAGCAAGAACAGACAAAAACTGTACCACTAGTCTATGAGCCAGATCAGAGCTTATTACATTTTGGAAAAACCCATTTACTTTGGAGCCAGGTTTGCCAGTATCCATTTCGACATTTTCTATAGTTTTGATAACATCCTCCAACATGTACATACATCTTAAAGTTAATTATTCATTATCACAGTAGATTAGCAATTTTGTCAATGTTATTTTGTTTATTTTTTGATTAATTTTATTGATTTATTTCTCTATACACTCTATATAGAGCTATTATAATATAATAAATATGAATATTATTCAAAAATAATGGAACCTGGTCCTTGACAAATTGAAAGCTAAATAGGAGGATTTGTTCGTACATGTATAATAACAAGGAGAGTAATTATGAAAAGTAATACTGAAAAAGCATTGTATCTTCAGGTAAAAGATTACCTCCTTGAAAAGATTAAAATAATGGAACCCAGAAATAACCAACTGGAACCTGAAAACCTGCTGGCTTCTAAATTAAAGGTAAGCAGACAAACAATAAGACAGGCTATGTCAGATTTAATCAGAGAAGGTGTAATAAGCCGATGGCATGGTAAAGGAAATTATGGACATCCAAATGTAATGAACCTCTCTATGAGGATAGATCAAAAATCGGATTTTAAATTATTTCTTGAAGAACGGGGATATACAGTCAAGATGATTCTTACTGATTCTGAACGAACAGACTCATCCTGGGCAATGCAGAAACGGATTCCCGAAGCAGGGGGGAAAAAAATAGTTTCCTTCGAAAAGTATTATTATGCAGATAATGAACTTGCCGTACATTGCAAATATGAATTTTTTGAAGAGTATTTAAAAAATCCGATAATTGGTGAAATTGTAGAGGGTGATTTTAATTACTTCCTTAAAAAATACTGTACTATTGATTCAACTTACACACTTGCCTGGATGAGAGCAGGACAAAATAATGAAATAGCACAAAAGTTTGTAATAGATCAGGGGACATCATTCCTAATATGGGATGAAGTCTTTTTTAATCATCTGGATCAAAAAATATTTTTCGTCGAGGTCTATTTTAATCCGAAAATTATGGATCTTTCGTTTAACTGTACCTTCTAAAGGTAATAGAATAAAAAAATAGAAGATGAAGACGGGAAAATGGAGAACTAAAGATTTTAAGATCATCTATAATTATGATCTTCCTAACTCCGGCTCCCAGTCTCCAGTCTCCCTTTCCGTATCCTAAATACCAGCCATTGTAGCAGCCATTATAGCTTTCATAATATGAAGTCTGTTTCCAGCTTCATCAAAAACTACAGACTTTGGACCATCTACAACTTCACTTGTAACTTCGATATCCCTGTCATAAGGCATACAGTGCATATAGATTGATTCCTCATTTGATATATCCATTTTCCGCTTATCAACAACCCAGTCCATATTTCCGTTTTCCCGGTAGGAATCAATTATTTTTACACCTTCAGCTTCATCTTCAGTGTGCATAATTGGTCCCCATCCCTTGGCATATACAACATCAGCACCTTTGCAAGCCTCTTCCATGCTGTTAACAACTTCAAACTTACCCCCAGACAGCTCAGCATTTTTCTTTGCCACAGCCATAATTTCAGGTTTAAGTGAAAACTCCGGTGGGTGAGCAAGAGTTACATCCATTCCGAATCGGGGCATTAGCTGTATAAGTGATTGGGGCATTGACAATGGTCGTATATAATTTGGAGCAGATGTCCAGGATACAACAATTTTTTTACCCTTAAGATTATTCTGAAATCTGTCCTTAATAGTCATCAGATCTGCAAGAACCTGTGTTGGATGATAATCTTCACACTGCATATTGATAACAGGCAGTGTTGACCATTTTGCCATTTCACGCATATATGCATGGCCAGTGCCGAAGGTTTTTCTTATTCCAATTCCTTCCCCATATCTTTCAAGAACCTTAATTGTATCTTTCTGGGTTTCACCATGATCAATCTGAGTTGCTTTTGGAGTTAAAAAATGTGCATGACCACCCAACTGATGTATTCCTGCTTCAAATGCATTTCTTGTTCGTGTTGATTCCTCAAAAAACAACATAAAAAATGTTTTTGCTCTAAGAACATCGTCATGAAAGATTCCAAGTTCCCTTTCCTCTTTAAATCTGAATGCTACTTTCAAGAGCTGTTCAATTTCCTGCACACTCCAATCCTGGGTATTAAGCAGATGCTTTCCTTTTAAACTTGTGTACATTTTTTGTACCTCCCCTATCTCTTTATATTATCAGCAGCCATATGAACTGCATTGATGATCTGTTTGTAACCTGTACATCTGCACAGATTCCCTGATATTGCTTCTTTAATCTCCTGATCTGTAGGATCCGGATTTTCATTTAATAAATGGTAGGAACTAATTACCATTCCCGGAGTACAGAAACCGCATTGGACAGCCCCTTTTTCAAGAAATGCCTCCTGGACCGGGTGCATACTGCCGTCAGCATTTTCCACACCCTCGATTGTAAGAATCTCCGCTCCCTGTGCCTGGGCTGCAAGGATCATGCATGAGTTTACTTTTTTTCCATTCATAAGAATTGTACAGGCACCGCACTCACCTATACCACAGCCTTCCTTAACCCCTGTAAACCCGAACTTATCTCTTAGAACATCCAGTAATCTTGCATAGGGTTCAATTTCTGTTTCAACTGTTTTTTTGTTAACAGTCATTTTTAGTATAATCTTATCCATTTTCTTTGACCCCCGTCGCCTGGTTAAGAGCACGCTTTACCAGACTGGCAATTACCGGTTCCTTATAAGGTGTTGACCACCTTCTTCCACTTATAGTTATCATCTCTTCGGCTACTTTTTTTCCAATATCTTCATGTAGTTTATAGTCCGGTTTTTTCCCTAGAAGCATTTTCTCTGCTTCTGTAATTCTTAAGGTTACTGGCATGACAGAACCTGGAACAATTCTTACATCGATAACAATTCCATTACTATCTGTTTCAACATAGGCGGCCACATTCATCCGGGCTATGGCCAAAGCCTTTCTTCTTCCCAGTTTAACAAAGGAAAATCCTGCATCGGGATTTAGTTTCTTAAATTTTATAGATACCATTACCTCATTAGGTTTAATAATTGTCCTGTACGCTCCTTCCATAAAATCACTTAGAAGAACTTCTCTTTCCCCACTGGAACTTACTAAGGTCAGAACACTGTCCATTGCCACCAGTGCAGGACCGGGATCCGATGCAGGGGAAGCTGTACCAATACTACCGCCAATAGTTCCGGTGTTTCTAATTTGAGGGGAACCTACAGTCCGACATGCTTCAGTAAAAAAAGGAGCATATTGTGTCAAAACAGGGTTTTTAATAATCTCTGTAAATGTGGAAGATGCTCCAATAGTAATTGTGTTTTTATCTGATTCAATAGATTTCAGTTCTGATAAATTTGAAATATCAAGAACTACTTCAACACTTTTAAGTTTTTTATCATCTGCCCTGAATTCAACCATCAGATCTGTTCCACCGGCAAAAAGCCTGGCTTTTTCCTGATAACTATCAAGCAAATCAAGACATTCTTTCAATGAAGCTGGTTTTTTATAATCAAATTTTATCATTTGCTTAGTTCTCCCTTTCTAAACTTCTGCCAAGAAGGGTTCTTTCCAGATTGCAGGGCAGTTCTCTAATAGGTTTCCCTGTTGCATTGGCAACTGCAGCAGCAATGGCTGCTCCTACCCCTTCAGTTGCAGGCTCTCCCAAAGATTTTGATCCATAGGTTCCTGCAGAATCTTCACACTCAAAGATAACCGCTTCCATTTCCGGGACATCTATTGATGTAGGGAAAATATAGGAATCAAAATTCTTGGATCCCAACTTTCCTTTATTAACAGGAACCTCTTCTGTAACACCAAAGCCCT
>DAOVSY010000238.1 GCA_030633365.1 Spirochaetaceae bacterium
AATTATGGGTATACAGGGATTACTGGAATCTGATGTTGCTGTTTACAAAACTACAAAAAGTTTTCTTTCTGCAGGCTATAAAAATATTGGAGCAGTCACTATTGAAGATTTTCTTAACCAAACATAGTTATCAGATAATTCGCACTATACTTACCCTACTTGTTCTTTTCCCAATTTTTTCATGTTCAGCTAAAACTAATTTAATTTTACTGAACATAGATGATACCAAAAAAGAATTTTGGAATGAAATAATTATTAACTATCCCCTTCCTGATAATTTTCAATTTATACTGGAAAATACTGATAATAGAGTAATTCCTGAACTTAAACTAATTCTAAGTACAGATAAAAATACTTTGAATTTAGATTCTAATATTCTTCTTGGAAAACAATATTTAGTTCCAGGTACAGATTTTTTTAATTCTATTACAGATATATCAATTAATGATATTTCAAACTACCAGCTTATTTCCATGGAAGAGATAGAACTTCCACTAAAAGGATTATCTATAGATAGTCTTTATCCTGGAGATCCAGGATATCCTGTATTTATAAATACACTATTATCTTTATCATTCCCTGAGGATTATACAGATAACAATAATTCAAATACAGAATTACTTAAATGGTTTGAAAAATTAAAATTAAACTATGATCAGTCCAATAAACCCTTACAAAAAATAATCTGGATAGCTGGAGTTGGTGATATTATGGTTCAGCGTGGAGTTGAAACTATATTAATGAACCGGAGTAATGGTGCAGAATATATTTTTGGTAATACCCTGGAAGTATTACAAAACCAGGATATTATGTTAGGAAACCTCGAAGGAAGTATAACATATTCAAATACAAAAACTCCAAAATCATATAATTTCAAGTTTAATCCAGATGTATTACCCATTCTTAAAGAATCTGGATTTGATTATTTTTCACTTACAAATAATCATATCTATGATTATGGAGAAAGAGGATTTACAGATACACTAAAGTACCTGAAAGAAGCCGAATTACCAACTTCCGGAGCAGGACTTTCAAAATTAGAAACTACTGAGTACACTGAAATGTTTATTGATGGAAACTCCATCAGAATTCTTTCCATGGGTGCATATCCACAGGAAAGAAACGGCTGGAATGGTAGAACTATGGCTCAGGTTTCTGATACTCGCCCAGGTATTTTATTTGATGGAGAATTAGCCCTGGAAGCTGTAAAAAATATGGCAAGCCCGTCAAGTTTTGACATACTGATGATTCATGGTGGTGTTGAGTGGACTTCTATTCCGGAAGAAAGTCAGAGAACTCTTTATAGGAGTTATCTTGATGCCGGAGCAGATCTTATTCTGGGCAGCCACCCTCATGTACTACAGGGAATGGAAGAATGGCAGGGAAAACTTATTGCATATTCTCTTGGAAATTTTATTTTTCCGGGAATGGATTCCATGAAGTTCGCAGAAGAATCCATGATACTTTCTGTAGGTATTTATAATAACCAAATTAAATATATAAAAACAATTCCTGTTAATATAGATAATCAGAGGATCTCAATTGATAATTCAGGAATTATATTAGAACGATTTGAAAATTTAAGTACAGATTTATTAAGGAGTAAGTAATGAAAATTGCACTTTTTGGAGCAGGAAGCGCTCAATTTGGATATGGAACACTTGGTGATATTTTC
The DNA here is from genome assembly GCA_030633365.1 of Spirochaetaceae bacterium. The sequence goes on from DAOVSY010000238.1 coordinate 1,676, forward strand.
CAAAGTAAAGTACTTGAAGGTGCTGAAATATCTTTAATGGATATAAACTCACAATCTCTTGAAAAAGTAAGATCAACTGCAACAGATTTTATTAATAAGAATAAACTACCCTTCTCTGTCAGTGCAACAACATCCAGTAAAGAAGCACTAAAAGGTGCAGATTTTGTTATTATTTCAATAGAAGTTGGAAATAGATTTGAACTATGGGACATCGACTGGAAGGTTCCCATGGAATTTGGAATAAATCAGGTCTATGGTGAAAACGGCGGCCCTGGAGGTTTATTTCATGCCTTAAGAATTATACCTCCAATTCTTGATATATGTTCCGGGGTAGATAGTATTTGTCCTAATGCAACTGTTTTTTGTTATTCAAACCCAATGACTGCTATTGTTACAACAGTAACAAGAAAGTATCCAAATATGAAGTTTATTGGTATGTGTCACGAGATAGCTTCTTTGGAACGATATCTGCCGACTATTCTAAATACTGATTATTCCAATTTAGAATTGAGATCTGCCGGATTAAATCACTTTAGTATTCTTTTGGAAGCTAGTTATAAAGATACAAAAAAAGATGCCTATCCTGAAATAAGAAGCAAAGCGCCAGATTTTTTTAAAGATGAACCTGGATACAGTGATATTTGGAATTATACCAGACAAACAGGAAAAATCCCTGAAACAGAAGGTTCGGTAAAGCGATTTATCTCTGAATCTAACAATAGTGGGAAAATTAGAAGAGAATGGCAGGACAGAACATTATTCAAAGAAATCCTTAGCAAATTTAATCATCTTCCAATTACCAGTGACAGCCATTTAGGAGAATACATTGCTTGGGCAGGTGAATCTGCAGATTTAAAGGGTATATTAGACTTCTATTCCTTCTATCGTTATTCCCTTTCAATGAGAGAAGCAAAAATTGAACTGGAATTAAAAGAACGAGTTGTTCCTGTAATGGAAGGGATTTTCAATGATTCAGGTTATGAAGAATATGCAGTCAATATTCCAAACAATGGATATATTCCCGATCTTCCTTCATGGATTGCTGTGGAAGTACCTGCAATTATACGGAGTTCAGGCATTGAGGGTATTACATTCCCCAATTATCCAAAAGGGTTTGGCGCACTGCTTAGAAATTATACTGGTGTTTATGATCTTACAGCAGAAGCTATACTTACAGGGAAAAAAGAGTATGTTATTCAGGCTTTACTTGTTAACCCTGTCATATCCAACATAAAACGTTTAGAAGAAATGGTTGACCTTATGCTGGAACAGCAAAATAGATGGCTTAGTTATATTAAGTAAGTTTATCTATAGCTTTAATTCTCTCACCAACTGTTGGATGTGAATAATGGTAAAAACTGTACAGGGGGTGAGGAGTTAAATTTGATAGATTCTCCTTACTCATTATTATTAACCCCTCCTTCAGATCATTCCCGTAGTCAGTATTCCGGGCAGCAAAAGCATCTGCTTCGTATTCATGTTTTCGTGACCACATTGTAAAAAGTGGTGTCAGAAAAAAGGTAAAAGGACCAGCTGCAAAACTTAAAATTACAAAAATTCCATGATAGGATACTCTTGAGAATCCAAATGCTTCAAATAAGGGTAGATAATTTAAAAATATATTTACTACATAAAAACCAAGAGTTGTTACAAAAAAAGAAAGAATAAGCCCCTTAATAAGGTGATGTTTTTTGTAGTGGCCGATTTCGTGAGCAAGGACTGCAGCAATCTGGGTTTGGCTGAGTATAGAAACAAGTGTATCATAAAGAACTATTCTTTTAGCCTTTCCAACCCCTGTAAAATATGCATTTGAATGTCCACTTCGCCTGCTTCCATCCATTACAAAAATTCCAGTTGTTCTAAATTTAAGCTTTTCAGCCAAATTTCTTAACAAATTTTTAAGATCATTTTCCTCTAAAGGAGCAAATTTATTAAAAAGTGGAGCAATAAGCAAGGGGTAGGCAATACTCAAAACCAACTGAAATGTAATGAAACCTAAAGAAGCGATTATCCACCAGTAAGCACCGGCTTTTTCCATAAACCAAAACAGCCCCAACAGTAATATTGTAAGAATAACTCCGGATAGAACAAGATTTTTTATTTGATCTTTAATAAACAAACCAATAGTCATTTTATTAAATCCAAACTGTTCCTCTATTTTGAACTGGGAATATAATGAAAAAGGTAAACCAATAATATAAAATACTATTGAGAGTGCAAAAATATATACAATTCCTTCAACATAAGGATTGAGACCATAGGATTCTATAATAATATCAATATCTCCAAAGGTGCCGGTTAATATAATTACCAAAAGGATAATGGAACTAAAAATTCCAGAAACGATTGTAAAATAACTTTTTACACGGGTGTATTCTGATGACTTTTTATAAGTCTCAAAATCTATATGATTTTTAAATACAGAAGGAACAGATTTACTATTTTTTTTAAGTTCTCCTATGTTCAGAATTGTTAAATAATTCTGAAATAAAAAGTCTAAAGTAAAAAAAACAATATATAATATTAAAATTGATTGATATGACATTTAGTCCCCTCTTAATAATTACAAAAATCAGAAAGGTTAAAAAAAAATCCTGTCTTCTGACAGGATTTTCTAAACCAGGATATTTTCTAAATTAAACAGCAGCTAAAGCTTCCTGTTTTTTGCCATGTGCAATGGCTTTGTTACATTCTTTACAAACCATAATTTTTTTTTCATTTATAGTATTTTCGTAAAGAACTTTAACTCCACTTCGTTTGCATACAGGACAAGTGCCCCTGCCGCTTTTAACCTGATCACGAATTCCAGTCCCTCTATGTGCTTTAGACATTATTTCCTCCAATTATGGCGTAAAAACCCCATTAACATTCAGCGTCCTAATATAGACTTAGCTATGAAAAATGTCAAGATTGGTGGTCATTACACAAACATTCTCCTGGCTTGTCAAAAAGAACTTCAAGAGCAATCTCTGTCAGAATATTCTTAGTTTTCTCCATTTCGCCATCACTTATAAACTCAAGATCTTCCTTAATACCTGCCGCCCAGTTTATGGAATAAGAAACTGCAGCTAAATGGATTCCTGCCTCTCTGGCCAAAGCTGTTTCAGTTGCTCCAGTCATACCCACATAATCAGCTCCAAACATTTTATACATTTTAATTTCTGCAGGAGTTTCAAATCTTGGACCATTGGTACAAATGTAGGTACCTGATTCAGCTAAAGAGAGCCCCCTGTTTTTTGCAGCACTAAGTATTTTAGAACCAAGATCTTTGCAATATGGTTCATCCATAGGAGTATGCTTAAGGCCGGATTTACCACCCTCATAAAATGTATTAATTCGTCCCTGAGTTACATCAATAAACTGTGAAACCAGGCCAAACCTTCCAGGATGGACTAAATCAGTTATGGATCCTACAGCGTATATTGCAAACACTCTTTC
>DAOVSY010000579.1 GCA_030633365.1 Spirochaetaceae bacterium
AGAGGGATAACTTGCAGTAAGACCTCTGGCAACAGTCGATTTTATAACTCCGGAGATTCCTTCCAATCTATGCCCCAGGATAGCTCTTCCGGAATCCTGGTAAAGATCCAAATACCGCTTACCTTTAGTATCATATAAAAGATAGCCGCGACTTCTTTTTATATCTGGTATTATATTATTCATAACCTTCTACTTTAAAAATCGTATTCCGGGTCTATTTTTACAAGACCGGCATACTTTGGAATAAACTGTGCTGTCTTGCCCGATTCAAATCTTACTATAATTAAAACTTCTTTACCATTATCCCATTCTTTTATTACCTGGCCATTTCCATAATCATCATGATATATAAAAGTACCAGGAGGAAAATCACTTTTCAAATTTTTCTTTAAAATTGATTTCCCAGAATTTACAATAAACTCTTCCGGTATATCATTTAAAAACCTTGAAGGACTTTGAAAATTAAGTTTCCCCCAAATTCTTCTCTGTCTGCATGAGGTAAAGTAGAGCTCCTTTCTTGCTCTGGTTATACTTACATAAAATATTCTACGTTCTTCTTCAAGATCATCATCACTTTCATCCGGTCTGGAAGGAAATAAACCCTCTTCCATTCCTACAATAATAACCCTGTCAAACTCCAGGCCCTTGGTATTATGCATAGTAATTAGAGTTACACCCCTTTGGGAAGCAGGATCAACACCAGCAAGCCTGGATCTATCCAACTCCATATCTTCAAGGAAGGTCAGAAGGCCATCTTTACCCCTGGGATATTTTGAAGCAGCATTAACCATCTCCTCAAGGTTTTTAACTTTTTGAGTTAAGGATATTTCATCCTGAGCTCTGTGATATTCAAGAATTCCAGAATCGTGTATTGCTATATTAGTAAACTCTCCAAGATCAATATTTTCAGCAAGCACTTCAAGCTTCTCAATAAACCCTACAAATTCTTCCAGACCTTTTGCAGCTTTGGCCGGCAATAAGTTCAGAGATTTTCTACATCCTTCAATAAGGCTGCAGTTTGCGCTCATAGCAGTATCTACTATTTTATTTATTGAGACCTTTCCTATACCTTTTGAAGGTTTATTAATTATTCTTCGAAAGGCAATTTCATCGTATTGGTTAAGAAAAATAGAAAATAATGCTGTTACATCCTTTATTTCTTCTCTGTCATAAAATTTTAAAGAACCAACTATTTTATATGGTATTTTATGATTTAAAAAATATGATTCAAAGCTTAAAGACTGGGCATTTGTTCTGTAAAGAATTGCTGTTCCATCCAGATTACCATCTCTTAATAGAGAAGCACAATATTCAGCTTCCCTATCCTGATTCTCAACAATTTTAACAACCCCTTTGGAACCATCTTCTGCCAGTGTCCAAAGATTTTTCCCAAGTCTGTCTTTATTTGAACTTACAACTTTAGAGGCAATACTTAAAATATTTCCTGTAGATCGATAGTTCTGTTCCAGTTTTATTATTTCAGCACCCTTAAAACTGGTCGGAAAAGTAACAATATTTTTTACCTCTGCTCCCCTGAAACTATATATAGACTGATCATCATCTCCAACAACACATATATAGTTATGACCATTGTAGAGTAGTTTAAGAAGTTCATACTGAGCAATATTAGAGTCCTGGTATTCATCTACCAAAATTACCTGATATCGGTTTTGTATTCGATTTCGTATATCAACATTCTCTGCTAAAAGTTCAACAGCCCTTAGTATAAGATCTCCAAAATCAACACTGCCTACTTCTCTCAGCCTTTTTTCATAGGCAGTATAAACTTCTGATAATTTGGGATCAAAAGAAATAGATGTTAAATCATCATCAGGATAAAGACAGTAAT